>NZ_VPEG01000033.1:0-3740 GCF_013417275.1 Acinetobacter sp. YH16038
AAAATCATTTGAATGATTTCTTCTTGGTCTACGTGCCATAAAATACTCCATATATTGATGTTTATAACATCATTTGAGGAGCAGAATATCACTTATAGGAGTTGTTCAAATTTACGGATCCATCTCTATACCATCTTTCGTATAACGTTTAGAATTCGTTAATACTTTTGGAGAAAATAATCGATCAATTTCATCACGGGCAATGATCTCATTATAATAAATCTCATCTTTTCCGTGATCCTCCCTTCTCATACCACCTTCTAGTATACAATCTTTAAAAGGGAAATCTAAAATAACATCGGAGTTATAATCTAAATATTTACCAGAACTAGTTAAGCCTACTTTATTACGATACTTAGTAAAACTATCAGCCCAATACTCTTTATATTTCAAAAGACTAATTAGCTTATCGAAATCAAAAATTAGGATGCCATCTACATCGGTACTATAAATGGATTTGATCTTATCGTTACTAATTAGAGCTTTTACAAGATCCACTTCTTTTTTTTGAATTGCATCAATCACGAGAGATCTTTGGAGATTTTTACCATTCCAGAATTTTGGAAACTGCTTAAGAATTCCATTTAGCGTTTGAATTAGAGCTGTATCCATGAATTACTACCGATGCTAAAAATTTGTGAATGCGGAATTATATGCGATTCTATTCCCATTCATCTTAGATATTTAACTAACAGATCTTAGACTAGATCATGAGTTGTACGATTTACTCACTTCATTAAGAAGATTCTTTTAAATTTTTCTCATCTTTTATATGTTCGGTAACTCTTATCATCCAATACATCAATACAAAAAATGGAATAAGCAGAATTAAAAGGTAAAGGATACTAAAATTCAGAAAGTATCTGGCAAAAGATAAGATTGTCAGTAAAACCAATAATCCGCAAACCGTATAGACAATTTTATTGCGTTTACTAATTAGCTCGACAATAGAAAGATCCTGATTTTTCATTCTATGATTCCTAGTAGCTTGTGCAATACTGCATTTCCCTATAACCATGTAGCATATTCACCAGAACCATGAGTTGATTAAGGTACGTACTAGGTAGCCCTTCTAGCTCAGGGAATTTTTCCCACATTAGATATTTATCTTTGTAGAGAAAGCAATTTTTCTTAAATTTCTCTTGGCCTGATAACTCAATTTTCATTTGTTCAAGCTGCTTAAAATGCTCAACCACATCGTCTGGAATCGGCATATTGAGAGCTACACTTTTACCATTTAACCAATATTGGATTGGTCGGACGTTAATAGATTCATTAAAGCCTATAGCTTTGAAATAATCGCGTATCGCTTCAGGGTTGTAAAATCCCAATGATTCAACTAGCAGTTTAAAATCTGCATTTGTCATTCTTTACCGTCCTTAATCAGATTAAATTTGATTATATAGTCCACAGGTGGACAATACAAGCAATATCCCAAGTTTAACCTTCTATTGGTTTTTGTAGATTATGGACTGCCAATATTATTGTCTGGTCAATAATCTCTAAAACGTCTAATCCCGATGCTTGGATAAATGCTGCAAGCTGCAGCGTTTATCCAGGCATCTATATTACCTATCTAATCTAGATCCATAGCAGATATATCAGAGCAAAGTGTCTACTTTGCGAACTGGTGCAATCAGTTAAATTTTCCCTTCCCTGATTACCGTTGATTTTCAAGTGAGCTTTAAAAAGCTGTGCTTTTTAAATGGCGACCGCAGAAAATAAACTGCTCCCATTTGATCTAGTAGCGGGATATAAAAAAACACCCGTAATGGGTGTTTTCGTGGCCTAGATTATCGAGATATATCTTTATTTTTATTTCTCTCTTGAGTTTTAACTTGTGGCTGCTGTACTGGCTGCTGTTTTGGAGCATTGGCATCATAAGCCGTTAATTTTGGCTTATGAAATTTCTGATTTTGAATATCGGCATTATGTTGAATCTGAAGCTTAGTTTTATCATTTTTGGTTAAAGCTTTTTCAGTTGTTTCTTTCAATTTACTCAAGCTTTGAGCTTCCCACTTCCCTTTATTTGCCAATGTTTGAACTCTTGCGCCTGTTGGCAGTCCAGTTTTAGGATCAATTTCTTTAGTATTCACTTCGACTTTGTTAGACCCTTTATAGGTCAGGACAATATCATCATTCTTAATGATATTTTGTTCTTTCAAAGTACGTTCCAGATCCTTCGCCCAGATTGTACTTTTTTCACCTTTACTATTTTCAATAGTGGCGTAGTAGCTACTGTTATTTTTAGGATCATGCTTATAAGGTGCTTCACCATGATCTACTAATTTTCCAACGTGCATTTTTTTCTGATTAAGCTGTTCAACCGCAACGTCTATACTGGCTGTGCGCTGCTTTTCTGTGAAACCATCAGCTTTCATTTTTTTATCAAAAACTGTCAGTAAAGCTTTTTCCTGTTCTGACAGGTTATTAATTTTTTCCTTCCGTTCCTGTGCAGGATCTACTTTATCCTTCTCATTTAAAGGCTTCTCTTTCTGGCGTTCATTACCCTTTTCAATAGTATTGTGAACTACCTCTTTACCTTGTTCTTTTTTCATATCATTGAGCAAGGCTAGATCAATATCACGAGGTTCATAACCCTTTACTGTCATGCCCTTCATTGAAGCTTCAAGCCATACATTCCGTTTAAATTCTTCAGAGCCTTTAACCTGTATTGTTTCCCATTTTTTAGCTTTTGCTACCTCCACCATTGAAGCAGCAATATGTTTATCATCAATTGTGGTTTTTAAAGCTTTTCCAGAATCTTCAAAAGCTACTTTTTCAGGATTACCTTTAAAGTGATATTTGTCATCTACCACATAATATTTATTGAGCAATGCTTTAGGTATGCCTTCTTCACTCGATTCTTTACTGTCATCAGCTTTTAGCTTTTTGGTATCAGTTACCTTAGTTTCTTCAGGATCTTGATTAATACCTTTTGTACTTTTTGAAATATCTATATTTTCAGCTTTTTCAATCGAATTGACTTCAGCTTGATTTGTTTCTAACGTCTGGCCAAGTTTGGTATAGCCTGTTTGTTCTTTATTAAAACTAGGTTTATCGACCTTGTTTGCTTCAGTCATGATCAAGTCCTTATTGATTAGAAATATTTTGGCGACGTGCTGCTTCGTCAATAATCATTTTGGTTTGAATATATTTGTCTGTTAGAAGTGCAATTTGTCTTTCAGTTTCAGTGCTTAAATCTTTATTTTGCTGATATACAGCTATGCTTTGCATATAGTTTTTTACAGTGTCAGGCTGATTAACCGCTTTAGATGAAAAGCCATTAGGACTGGTCACGGCTTTATTTGAAGTACAGCCCACAACTGAAAAAGATAGGGCAAGGCTGATTAATGTAAGAGAGATTTTTTTCATGATAGTTTCCTTATTTAGAATTAACTTGGTCTGAAAACGCCTGATAAACGTCATCAATATCTGAATTTTCTATAGATCCGTTTTGACCTTCATCGACTGCAACTAGATTTTCCACTTGTTCTGGTTCATCGACTGCAACCAGATTTTCCATTTCTGCAATCATAGCCAGAGGATCTGATTCATCTGCTGCAACTAGATTTTCCGCTTGTTCTAGTTCATCGACTGCAACCAGATTTTCCATTTCTGCAATCATGGCCAGAGGATCTGATTCATCTGCTGCAACTAGATTTTCCGCTTGTTCTGGTTCATCGACTGCAACCAGATTTTCCATTTCTGCAATCATGGCCAGAGGATCTGATTCATCG
>NZ_VPEG01000035.1:0-32537 GCF_013417275.1 Acinetobacter sp. YH16038
TGTGCTGGCGACCATAGCAAGAGTGAACCACCTGATCCCTTCCCGAACTCAGAAGTGAAACCTCTTAGCGCTGATGGTAGTGTGGGGTCTCCCATGTGAGAGTAAGTCATCGCCAGCTCATTATTCCAAAAGCCCTCTGCTCATGCAGGGGGCTTTTTTTTATGCGTGGGGTTTCTAGGAAAAGGAGTAAATAAACTCCTAATTGTGTCTAGATAATAAAAATATAAATAACGTGAAAAGTATAATTAATTAACTTCGTCTTATTTTCTTATTGGTCTGTTTAAAAAATATTCGATCTACGACTTTAGCCTAAATTTTATTAAAAACATTTAACTTGGTAAGTTTTGCAGTAGACAAGGTTTAAAGAATCATCCATTTTATATACAAAAGTGAATGAACGTTCATTTTTTCACAGAATAAAAAAGCTCACAATTGGAGGTGAGGAAAAATGACAGCAACAACAGTGAATGTGAATGCTGTAGTGGATGAAGCAAAGTTTAAACCTTTTCATTTAAAGATCGTACTTTGGTGCGTATTTGTCGTTATTTTTGACGGTTATGATCTGGCAATCAACGGTGTTGCTTTACCCCTACTGATGCAAGAATGGAATATGACGGCAGTTCAGGCCGGAATGCTTGCAAGTACCGCTCTGGCGGGCATGATGTTTGGTGCCATGCTCTTCGGTATGCTGGCAGATAAAATTGGACGAAAAAATGTCATCTTGATTTGTGTGACCTTATTCAGTGGATTTACGTTCTGGGGCGGTTTTGCCTCTGGTCCGACTGAATTTGGTATCCTGCGTTTTATTGCGGGCTTAGGTATTGGCGGTGTATTACCCAATCTGGTCGCATTAACTTCTGAATATGCGCCACAAAAAATGCGCAGTACTTTAGTGACTACCATGTTTAGTGGCTATGCAGTCGGCGGGATTATGGCGGCGTTATTAGGTGCCTGGTTTACCCCAAGTTTTGGTTGGGAAATCATGTTCTATATCGCGGGTATTCCATTATTGATGCTGCCTATACTGTATTTGTATTTACCGGAATCTTTAACTTTCCTGGTAAAGAAACAGCAAAATGAAAAGGCCAGCAAAATTGTTCAACAGATCAGTCCTGAGCAAAATGTCACTGCAAGTACCCAGTTTGTACTGAATGAAGTGCATGCGCCAGATGCTTCAATTGCTGCTTTATTTAAGCAGGGCCGTAGCATGAGTACCTTATTATTCTGGTGCTGCTTCTTTATGTGTCTGCTTATGGTCTACGCATTGGGTAGCTGGTTACCAAAACTGATGATGGCAGCGGGTTATTCTCTGGGTAACAGCTTGATGTTCCTGATGGCCATGAATATTGGTGCAGTGGTTGGAACCATTGGTGGCGGTATTCTGGCGGATCGTTTCCATCTGAAACCGGTCATTATTGGCATGTTCTTGCTAGGTGCTGTATCCCTAGTGGGATTAGGCTTTAACTCTCCACAGGCTGTAATTTATCTGTTAGTCGCTGCTGCAGGTGCTTCGGCAATTGGTAGTAGTATTCTGCTCTATAGTTTCGTGGCTCAGTACTATCCATTGGCAATCCGCTCTACTGGTATTGGTTGTGCGTCCGCAGTCGGTCGGGTAGGGGCAATTGTTGGTCCAATTATTATTGGATTCCTGTTGGGTATGGAGCTGCCACATAAAATGAACTTCCTGGCAGTTGCGATTCCAGCCATTATTGGCGCGATTTCAGTGGCGATGATTGTACGTAAAGATCTGAATGCAGAACGAAATGCTGAGACCTTACTGGCGAAACAGAAGCTGAATTCTATTAAAACCTAGTCACTTTTTGCCAATCCACTTGCTATAAATCTGAATTGAGTCAAAAGATCCCTTTCATAAGAAAGGGATTTTTTGTTTAAAGTATAAAAATCATTCATAAAAAATTGAATAAATCAAAAAATCATTGGTCTATAGACTATTTATATAAGCATTTTAATGAGAATAATAAATGTCTAATTATTCAATTATTTAGTTTTATAAAAATGTGATAAATCACACAAATAGCCGCTATTTTATGGCTGAAATTGCTCCATCATTTGGTCTTATTGTGCACTAAATCTCACTTGCGTATATTGCTAAAACTTGAATATTCCCCCGGATATTCAAAAGGATTTTATGGACAAGTACTCATGGGAGATGAGAACGATGACAACGGAAACAGTAGATATAAATTCTGTAGTCGATAATGCGAAATTTACGCCTTTTCACTTCAATGTAGTTGCTTGGTGTTTACTCATTATCTTGTTTGACGGCTACGATTTAGCAATCAATGGTGTTGTTTTACCTTTATTAATGCAGGACTGGGGCTTAAGTGCCGTTCAAGCGGGAATGCTTGCCAGTACTGCACTTGCCGGCATGATGTTTGGCGCGATGATCTTTGGTTCTCTAGCAGATAAAATTGGCCGTAAAAAAGTCATCATGATCTGTATCGTATTATTCAGTGGTCTGACCTTTGCCGGCGGTTTTGCTTCAAACCCGACTGAGTTTGGTATATTACGCTTCCTTGCTGGACTTGGCATTGGTGGTGTAATGCCAAACCTGGTGGCACTGACCTCTGAATATGCACCACAAAAAATGCGTAGTACCTTAGTGACCACCATGTTCAGTGGTTATGCGGTAGGTGGTGTGATGGCTGCCTTATTAGGTTCATGGTTTACCCCAAGTTTTGGTTGGCAAATCATGTTCTTTATCGCAGGTATTCCATTATTTTTATTGCCTGTGATCTGGAAATTCCTGCCGGAATCTTTAGCTTTTATCGTCAAAGACAACAAACAGGAAAAAGCACGTCAAATTGTACGTCGTTTGGCTCCAAATCTAAGCGTTACAGACACTACCACCTTTAAACTACCACAGGAAAATGTACCTGAAGCAGCAAACGTGGTGAGCCTGTTCCGTCGTGGCCGTGCGGTAAATACGTTATTGTTCTGGGTTGCTTTCTTTACTTGTCTACTAACTATGTATGCGCTGAGCAGCTGGTTACCGAAGCTGATGATGGCAGCGGGTTACTCAATGGACAACAGCCTGATGTTCATGATGGCGATGAACGTAGGTGCAGTGGTTGGCATTGTCGGTGGTGGTATTTTGGCTGACCGTTTCCACCTGAAACCGGTATTGATGTTCCTCGGTATGATGGGTGCGATTGTGATGAGCTCAATGGGCTTTGCATCTAACCAGTTCCTGCTTTACATCCTGGTGTTCCTGGCTGGTGCAGCATCAATCGGTTCGCAAATGTTGCTATACAGCTATGTTGCACAATTCTACCCATTGGCAGTACGTTCAACAGGTATTGGCTGGTCATCTGCGATTGGTCGTATGGGCGCGATTGTTGGCCCGATCCTGATTGGTGGCTTACTGGGTATGAATCTGCCTGCACACTTTAACTTTATGGCAGTCGGTTTACCGGTACTGATTACAGCGATTGCAGTTGCCTTAATCATGCATGATGATGAATCTGAAAAGATTGCTTCAGCAGATACGATTCCTGCAAAAGCTTAAAACTTAGCTTGAAATAAGAAGCCTCCAAAAAGGGGGCTTTTTTATGCTATAAGAATTTAATTTTTAAAAATAAATTTCAAAAGATGAGTGAAGAACAATTAATAGCTGAAGCTATTTTGCAACTTAAACAAGAGTCGAATGTCATTAAAAATTATATTTTCCCGATAGCTATGGCACTTTTTTCTTCATTGATTGGTGCAGTAATAGGGTATAGGGTTTATTTAAGACAAGAAAAGCTAACTGCAGAAAAAAGGAAGCTAGATATACTTAATAAATGGATTTTGATCGCAGATGAAATGCATCAATCATTACTTGCTACTAAATATAATTATTACGGTAATTTAACTTCAAATCCATATCAGAGATTTCTCGTTGTTCCATCAATTATTGGTATGGGAAAAAATTATCAACTTGAATATCATGAATTAGTTTTCATTACAGACCAAAAAGAAACTAAATGGTTGAACGTAGCCTATCTAAGAACTCTTTTTTCTAATTACAACACTTTGCGTTCAATGTGGAATATTAGAAATGAACTTAATGATAAAGTCCGTATACAGTTCTTTAAAGCTAATAATTTAAATACGGCATATGCTGATTTAAGTGATGAAGAAATAGAGTCAAAAATTAATCAGAGTGATTTATCTTGTTTAATTGATCTAACAGAGCGTAGTTTACGGCTTACCGATGACTTAATTATTGAATTTTATAAATTTTTAAACGAATTTCCTACAGCTGTAAGTAAGAAAATAGATTTAAAGTTATTGAAAAATTATGGGTTTATATTACATCTTGATTTTAAAAAGAATAAAGCAGTACATCTTTTATTAGAGGAATGTCCTTTACCTGATTATAAAAAAATATCAAAAATTACAGGAAAGACTGAAGAAGAACTTATGGCAAGATATAGTCCATTATTTAAGTAAAAATAGTAATGGGTAAAATATATGGAATTTAATTCTATCTCCCCAATCCCTGACGATGACGATGAACTGCATCTTCCTGAACTGGTGTACTGGGCATCCTTAGGTGATATTGAACAGGTCGAACAAGCCTTGCAGGAAGGTCTGGATGTGAATTCAGCCGATGAAGAAGGCTATAGTGCCTTACATGCAGCTGCTGAAAACGATCATCTGGAAGTAGTTAAACTGCTGGTGAGCAAAGGCGCAGATGTCGATCATCGCAGTACCTATACCGCGTTGGAACTGGCAGAAATGGCCGGTAATAAAGATGTAGTGGCTTATCTAAAAAGCCTGAAAGGTGGCATTTAAATAAAATAAGATCAAGAAAATAAAAAAGCCTCCAGATGGAGGCTTTTTATAGTGTGAACTTAGGCAGCATCGCCTTCCAGCTCTTTTAAGATAGCATCATTGAAAGCAGGAATGTCATCCGGATTACGTGAAGTAATCAGCACCCAGTCACCAGTATTGCAGCGATGAACCTGTTCATCGACCCATTTACCACCGGCATTTTCCAGATCCAGTTTGATGCTCTTGTACGAAGTCAGGTTTTTATCCTTAATTCGCTGTGCATCAATCAGAACCCATGGCGCATGACAGATTGCGGCAATTGGTTTTTGCTGATCAGCAAAATGCTGCACGATTTTCTGGGCAGATTCATTGATTCTTAGCGTATCTGCATTCACAGTGCCACCAGGAACAACCAAGAGATCATAATCATCCAGTGTGACATGATCAAAACTGGTATCAGGCGTATATGAGGTAGCAGCTTTAGTATCGCCTTTTACTGTTGCCACCTCTTCATTTTTTTCTGCCGCATGAATCACTTCAAATCCTTTGGATTTTAGAAAATTTAAAGGCTCGACCAGTTCATCATGTTCAACGCCTTGGTTTGAAGTAATAAAGAGGACCTTTTTTACCATGATTGCTGTTCCCAAAAAATGTGAGGATTTTCAGATTAACAACAAGGCTATTCTTACAATGTTGGATTTTTAGCTCGGAACTGTTAAACAATGCTAAGAATTTATAGATAAAAAAAGCCCCAACATCCTGTTGGGGCTTTTTTCGTATCTCGTGTTTAGGTATAACTCCTGTCGTACCTCACGTCCTGGTGCACTGCTTTATTCTTCTTGTTTTTAGGTATTTGAGCTTCCTGCTCTGTATGTTTGTAGAATAGTCTGAACCTGAAAGCTGGCATAGACGTCGATGACATCTATCATTGTACGTCTGGGCTTACAGGGTAAGGACCGATTTCCATAACTCATTATATTACTTAAAAGTGTATATCTAAGCCGATATAAGGACCTTTAAATTCCAGTTCCAAGTCTGGCGCATTATTTTGTTCGGCATCGATATTCATGATGCGATAGCCGACTTTAGCCCCTACATCAACCAGCAGGTTATCAATAAAGTCATATTGCAGTTCAGCCTGAACATCAGTCTTTTTGATATCGCTACCGTGACTGTAAACCGCTTCAGCTTTAGCACTCATGCCAGTAAATGGCAGTTTTACCCCAGCTGTAGCGTAGAGTAATGGACTGTATTCATCTAGATCGTACTGAGTCAGGACACCTGCATTCAGATTTCTGACTGTACCATCCAGATTAGTCAGACCCGCACCGATATCAGCATGCACAATGGTATCTAGCAGTTCGTAATACAGAATATAGTCGATATTATTGAGTTCGATATCGGCAGCATTCAGCAGGGTGCTTTGTTCGCTATTGCTGTCCAGATTCACATATTTGATTTTGGCATTTGGCAGTAGTGGTACTGGATGTTCAAATGCGACAGAGAGTTGTGCCGTGCCTTGGCGATCCAGGTCCTGTTTGCTGGCATTTGCAGACTGGCTATAACCGTCAAAATTCCAGTAGCTGGCATCTGCTTTAAGACCAATCACATCGGCATGGCCTATGCTGCTCAGTCCTAATCCTAGTAATAATGCAGTGAATAATTGTGTACGCATTTCTAATTTTCCTTACGCTTTCTTTAAATTGAGCGATTTTGTTACCTAAATACATCTTCTTAAACGTAATCAGTAAGTGCATGATATAGGTAATTTCTAAAATGTATATGCTAATGTGAAGGGCAGAATAATGGGATCGACAGCAGCACAACATCATCAAGACTATCCATTATATGTGGCAGGACAGCCGGTAAAAACGGGTGAATGGCTGGAGGTCAAACATAAATATAGTCAGGAGCTTTATGCACGTGTCGCGCTGGCAGATGCTGAAACTTTAGAAAAGGCGATTCAATCTGCGACTCAGGCAGAAGCAGAAATGGCAGCATTGGAACCTTTCCAGAAACAAAAAATTCTGCTGCATTGTGTGAAGCGGTTTAATGAAATCCGTGAAGAACTGACTGAAATCCTGATTGCGGAAGGTGGCAAGCCACGTAAAGCAGCCGGTGCAGAAGTAGAACGTCTGATCAATACCTTCCAGATTGCGGCAGATGCGGTCACCCAGATGGATCAGGGCCGTATTTTGCCTCTGGCAGTCACTGCCGCAGCTTCCGGTTATCAGGGCATGGTCAAACAGGTACCGATTGGCGCCGTTTCCCTGATTAGTCCATTTAACTTTCCATTAAATCTGACAGCACATAAAATTGCACCGGCAATTGCTGCAGGTTGTCCATTCGTGTTGAAACCGGCGAGTCTGACTCCGGTTTCAGCCTTAAAAATTGCCGAGATTCTGGCAGAAACTGATTTACCGAAGAATGCATTCTCAGTTCTGCCGTGTCCACGCGATCTTGCAGATGTACTGGTCACAGATGACCGTTTTAAATTGCTAAGCTTTACCGGTTCCGATGTCGTGGGCTGGGATATGAAAGCCCGTGCCGGCCGCAAAAAAGTTACTCTGGAACTCGGTGGGAATGCCGCAGTAATGATTGAGCCAGATACTGAACTCAGCGAACAGCTGATTGATCGTCTGATTGGTGGCGCTTATGGTCATGCAGGGCAGGTGTGTATCAGTGTGCAACGTATTCTGGTGCATCAGGATATTTTTGAAGAACTGAAAGACAAGCTGGTTCAGAAACTGCAACATCTGAAAGCCGGTGATCCCGATCTGGAAACAACTTTGTTAGGGCCAATGATCAAGGAAGCTGAAGCTAAACGTTTGCATCGCTGGATGGAAGATGCCGTAGCGCAAGGTGCCCATGTACTGACCGGTGGTGAAGTGAAGGGTGCGATGTTTGAACCGATCCTGTTGGAAAAGGTAGACCATCAACTGGAAATTTACCGTAATGAAGTGTTTGGTCCGGTCGCCATTATTGAAGCTTATAGCGATTTTGAATCAGGGATTGCCTGTATTAATAGTAGTCGTTTTGGTCTGCAAGCCGGCATCTATACCCAGAATCTGCAGAAGATGATGTATGCCTGGGATCATCTGCATGTCGGCGGTGTGATTATCAATGATATTCCGTCATTCCGTGTTGATAATATGCCTTATGGCGGTGTCAAGGATTCCGGTCTGGGCCGTGAAGGCATTCAGTCTGCGATTCGTGACATGCAGGAAGAACGTATGCTTGTCATCAAATGTTAAGCTGACCGAATCAATCAGTACTATTCCACAATCGGCATAAGGCAGGTCGGTTGTGGAATTTTGCTTTTTATTGCTTAAAAAGGTAGCAGGCTAGGTAGAAAAGATAAGCTGAATAAACTAAGACACAGCTCTGTTTTTATTCAGAAGAAAATGAACGAAGAAGATTTAAAAACACTTTTTCAATCTCTATTTAATACTTGATAAATTAAGAGCGAAAAATAGCTTGAAAACTGTAGTAAAACTTAAAAACAATATATTCCAAAAAGTTTATATACATATAACCAATAAAATCAAGGGCTCAGCGTAGAATTATTGAGCATTTGATAAGAATAGATTATAAAAAAAGAATGTTTTAAGCAGAAATTACAGAAAAAAATTGAAAAAGTCAGTATTGTTGAACCATCTACAAGGTCGGCTTTCTGCTCAGACTTTAAGCAAGCTGTCCGGCTAGCTGACCTGTTTGTATATTAGAATTCGATGCCCAAAAGGTATAACTCTAATTCAAACACCCGAAATAATTGAAATGCTTCTTCAGTGCTCGCGACATAACCATAATAAGCAGTATTGAATGAAGTTTAAAGTTTAGGTGTTCTATGACAGATACTCGAGAGAATTGGTCGGCACGATCAGGATTTATTATTGCAGCCATTGGCTCTGCCGTTGGTTTGGGGAATATTTGGCGCTTTCCATACGTTGCCTATGAAAACGGTGGCGGGGCATTCCTGATTCCGTATCTGATTGCGATTTTTGCAGCAGGTTTACCTTTATTATTTTTAGATTATGCAGTCGGACATAAGTTCCGCAAAGCACCACCGATGGCCTATAAAAAACTCATGAATGCAGAATCTCTGGGTTGGTGGCAGGTCATGGTGACCCTGATCATCGGGATTTATTATGCCAGCGTCCTGTCTTGGGCCGGCAGCTATATGATTTATTCCTTTGGACAGCAATGGGGCACAGATACACAAGCCTTTTTCTTCAATAGCTACCTGCAAAATGGTGAGGGCTTAACTTTCGGTTTTGTACCGGTCCTGTTCTTTGGTCTGGTGATCGTTTGGGCAGCCGTGATGCTGATTCTTTACGGTGGGGTACGCCGTGGGGTGGAACTGGCGAATAAAATCTTCATGCCATTACTGGTAATTTTATTCACGATTCTGGTGATTCAGGCGGTACGTTTACCGGGTGCAGTCGATGGCTTAAATGCTTTCTTTACCCCAAACTGGGAAGCCATGACCAATTATAAAGTCTGGTTGGCTGCGTTTGGTCACATCTTCTTCTCACTTTCAGTGGGTTTCGGGATTATGTTGACCTATGCCTCTTACCTGAAACGTAAAACTAACCTGACCGGTTCAGGTGTCGTGGTGGCATTGGCTAACTCGTCTTTTGAAATCTTGGCAGGTATTGGGGTTTTTGCAGCACTTGGTTTTATGGCGTTCAGTTCAGGTGCGAAGGTTGAAGATGTGGTCTCTGGTGGTATCGGTCTGGCCTTTATTGCCTTCCCGAAAATCATTTCCAGCTTAGGTGCAGGTGGTGACCTGTTCGGCTTCCTGTTCTTCGGTTCATTAACAGTGGCAGGTATTACCTCCATGGTGAGTATCCTGCAGGTGCCAATTGCGGCATTCCAGGACAAACTTGGCTGGTCGAAGAACAAGTCAGTGACGATTATTGCGGGTGGTTCAGCAGTTGTATCTACCTTAATGTTCTCGACTCATAGTGCCATTACCTTTGTCGATATCATTGACTACTTTGCTAACAATATTGGTATTGTGGGTGGTGGTCTGTTCTCGATTATTTTACTGTCCTGGTTCCGTCGTCCATTGATGAAACAGCTAGAAACACATGTGAACGAGTTTGCCAGTCTGAAACTGGGTGGCAGCTGGAAATTCATGCTGACTGTGATCACACCGTTATCTTTATTATCAGCATTGGGTTTAACCCTAAAATCAATCATGGCAGAAGGTTATGGTGATTATCCTGCAAGTACGCTATGGATAATTGGTGGGGGCACGATTGCATTCTTTATTCTGGGTGCCATTCTGTTCAGTCTAGTTAAAGATCGTCATAGTTAGGAGA
This sequence comes from Acinetobacter sp. YH16038, assembly GCF_013417275.1. Taxonomy (NCBI): domain Bacteria; kingdom Pseudomonadati; phylum Pseudomonadota; class Gammaproteobacteria; order Moraxellales; family Moraxellaceae; genus Acinetobacter; species Acinetobacter sp. YH16038. Next base: position 10,107 of record NZ_VPEG01000035.1, read on the forward strand.
ACGAATATGAATACATCTGCATTGATTATGATGATTTTCTCCATGGTTTTATTATGGGGTGGTCTGGCACTGGCTGTCATGCATCTGGCAAAAAATCCAGAAGAACCAGAAGACTAAAAATCTTCACATAAACACATTGTTGCTGTAAATGAAAGTCATTATCATCTTTGGTGATAATGACTTTTTTAATGGGCAGACTTATGGGAATTACTCCCGTTACCGATGCACAAGTCTATACTGCTTTTGCAGTGACATTTTTGGCAGGTCTGGCTACCTTGGTGGGTGGGGGATTGGTGCTGTTCTTGAAAAAACCCAACTACCGGGTTTTAGCCTTTGGATTGGCCTTTGCTGCCGGAGCAATGATCTATGTCTCTCTTACAGAAATTTTAAATAAATCGATCAGTTCATTTAGCCTGGCCTTTGATGAAAAATCCGGTTTTGCTTATGGCACCTTTGCCTTTTTATTGGGTGTGGTACTGGTTTTATTGCTGGATCGATTCGTTCCTAATCCGCATGAAACCATTGAGGCACAATCGAAACAGGATCTGAGTCAGCCGCAATTACTAAGAACAGGACTACTGACGTTATTTGCGATTAGTGCACATAACCTGCCAGAAGGATTGGCGACTTTTTTTGCGACGCTGGAAAGTCCTGCACTGGGTGCACCATTGGCGGTTGCCATTGCGATTCATAATGTGCCTGAAGGTGTTGCGATTGCATTACCGGTTTATGGTGCAACAGGCCGTAAAGACTATGCACTTGTGGCTAGTCTGGTTTCAGGCCTTGCTGAACCTCTGGGCGCTGCGCTGGGTTATTTCATTCTGGCGCCGTATATGAGTCATACCATTTATGGCATGGTGTTTGGGATTATCGGTGGGGTGATGGTTTATCTGGCACTGGATGAACTCTTGCCGACTGCAAAACGTTTTTCTAAAGGTCATGAAACCGTTTATGGTCTGGTCAGCGGTATGGCGGCACTGGCGACCAGTCTAGTGATTTTTAAATTTGTACAATAAGAATCTCAAATCAAGAAAATAAAAAAGGCAGCCGAAGCTACCCTCTCTTTTAACAATATTATTTAAGCAGTTTTTTCAATCCGGCAATAGAAGAAGCCATCGCCTTGACCGGTTTTAGGGAGAAGCTGACGGCCATGGATCTGTTCAATACCCCAATCGGCTTCAATTTTGATTTCCTTAGCATCTGCATGCTTGCTAAAGAATTCGACCATTTGCTGTTCATTTTCCGCTTTAAGAATTGAGCAGGTGATATAGAGCAGGGTGCCTCCGACTTTGAGTTGCTGCCACATATTTTCCAGAATCTGCTTTTGTAACTCTACAGTCTGGATGATATCTGTTGAATGACGTAACAGACGAATATCTGGATGGCGACGCATTACACCGATGGCTGAACATGGCGCATCCAGCACGATACAGTCCGGCTGTTCCGGTGCCTGCCAGGTAATGGCATCTGCGGCTTTAATTTCAACGTGTTCGCCTTCAAGTAACAGACGTTCAAGATTCTCAGTGACACGCGTTAAACGCTTGGCATCCTGATCCAGCGCAATCAGTTTACGCGGCTGATATTTTTCTAGAATATGCGCCGTTTTACCACCCGGTGCTGCACAGGCATCAATCACAAACTTGTCATCCAGATTTGGCAACAAGGTAGCGCAGAGCTGGGCATGTTCATCCTGTACCGAAAAACCGCCGACATCAAAGCCAGGTAAGTCAGGTACCTGTACATTGGCATCGAGAATAATCCCGACCTTGGAAACAGTACAGGCATGGGCAGGAATTTCGTGCTCGTCCAGAATTTCCAGATAGTCTTCGCGGCTAACCTGACGTTCATTTACGCGCAGGGTCAGTGGAGCAATCTGCTTTAGCTCATGACTCAATTCAGTAAGCTGTTCTGGCCAGTCTTTTTTCAGGCGTTTAAATAGCCAGCTTGGCAGGCCATGAGCCTGATCCAGTGCTGCCTGAAATTCCGATGTTTCACGTGAAACACGGCGCAGAATGGCATTCACTACGCCACTTAAAGCCTGATAACCAAGTTGCTTTACTGCAGTCACGGTTTCAGAAATGGCAGCGTGTGGCGCGATTCGGGTTTCCAGTAACTGGTATAGGCCGACATAAAGACAGGTTTCGACCGTATCATTATTTAAAGGCTTCACTAGCAGAGGCAAAGTAATACTTTTAAGTGCATACCATTGACGCAAAGTACCCAAAACCAGTTCATGGAACAGGGCACGGTCACGGTCGGCCACTTTCTTTAAATGCAGCGGCAAGATACTGGCCAGAGATTGTCCTTGCTGTACAGCAAGTAAGGTACGAATCACTTGGGCACGCAAGTTAAGGTGAGATGTGCCTGATTCAGAATGACTCATGCCAATAATTGTCCTACATGTAATTTTTGGGTCTGGTTAATTTGTACCGGATTGAGCGGTTTGCCGCCCGGCCATTGCAGTGAAGTGAGACAAACTGCTTTCTCATCACCACAGGCCACATGCACACCCTGTTTATCAATTGCCAGAATCGTGCCGGCGGCATGACAGTGTGCATTTTTTTCTGAGAGTACCGAACCCCAAACCCGCAGGTTGTTATTTTCATCTAGAGGGATAAAAGCCACCGGCCAAGGATTAAAGGCACGGATATTACGGTCAATATTAGAGGCAGTACAGCTCCAGTCAATTCGGGCTTCTGCTTTAGATAGCTTATGAGCATAGACGGTAAGTTCTTCGTCCTGCACTTCCCGTGCGGCTAAATACTGTTGTAATTTTTCTTCAGATTCCAGTACCGCTACAATTGCTTCCGCACCTTGAGCAGCCAGTTTATCGTGCAGGCTGGCTGAAGTATCTTCTGCAGTGATAGGACATAAAGTTTTATACATCATATCACCAGTGTCCAGCCCGGCAGCCATTTTCATGATAGTCACGCCAGTTTCGTGATCACCTGTTGCAATTGCACGTTGGATCGGCGCAGCACCACGCCAGCGTGGCAGCAGTGAACCATGAATATTCAGGCAACCATATTTAGGCGTATCCAGAACCACTTGCGGCAAAATCAGACCATAGGCAGCTACAACCATCACATCAGCATTCAACGCTTTTAACTCAGCCTGAGCAGCAAGACCTTCTTCAGTTGAAGATTTAAAATGAAGTGGCTGATATACCGGAATGTCATGTTCAAGCGCCAGCTGTTTCACAGCAGAAGCGGTAAGTTTCTGACCACGGCCGGCTTTACGATCCGGCTGAGTATAGACCGCCACAATTTCATGATCGGTTTTGAGAAGCGCAGCCAATGCAGTTGCTGCAAATTCTGGTGTGCCTGCAAATATGATTTTCACACATGAAATTCCAAATAAACTTGGCAGCTATTATAAGCTAAAAGCCAAATGGCCGCCTAATCTACAATGCACTTAACTGTTACAGCGATTATAGATTCCTACTTTTAATTAAATTTTATATAAAAAAAACTCATGCAAATTCTAAAAATTATTCATGAAAGTTTTGTATTGTCCGATCCATGATGGCGGTATAGTAGCTTTATTAAGAGATTTTTATTGTCAGCTCACCGAGACCTCTCTATAGACATTTTTGTCTGCATCTACAACGAATAGGTCATCTTGTAAAACAATGGCTTGTAGTATGATAGGTCTAACATTCGACTGATTTAAGCTCATTGTCAGTATGATCTAGCCAGAGTGAACCTTTTTCGGTTCATTTCAAGCTCAAACTTTGTTGGAAATATAAAATGCCTGACTATCGTTCAAAAACATCGACACACGGAAGAAACATGGCGGGTGCGCGTGGCTTATGGCGCGCAACTGGGATGAAGGATGAAGACTTCGGTAAACCGATTATTGCAGTGGTGAACTCATTCACCCAGTTTGTACCGGGTCATGTTCACCTTAAAGATCTAGGCCAACTCGTGGCACGTCAGATTGAACAGGCAGGCGGTGTAGCAAAAGAATTCAATACCATTGCTGTTGATGACGGCATTGCGATGGGTCATGACGGTATGTTGTATTCACTGCCTTCACGCGACCTGATTGCTGACTCGGTAGAATATATGGTCAGCGCACACTGTGCCGATGCCATGGTGTGTATCTCGAACTGTGACAAGATCACTCCGGGGATGTTGATGGCAGCAATGCGTCTGAACATTCCAGTGGTATTCGTGTCTGGCGGTCCAATGGAAGCGGGTAAAGTGAAAATCCGTGGTAATGACAAAGCCATCGACCTGATCGATGCGATGATCGTCGCTGCAGATGACAACTATACTGACGAAGAAGTTGCGGAATACGAACGTTCTGCATGCCCAACCTGTGGTTCATGTTCAGGTATGTTCACTGCGAACTCAATGAACTGTTTAACTGAAGCATTGGGTCTATCACTTCCAGGTAACGGTTCAACTTTGGCAACGCATGCGAACCGTAAAAAACTGTTCGAACGTGCAGGTTCTCTCATTGTTGAACTGGCAAAACGCCATTATGAACAGGACGATTACAGCGTATTACCACGTTCAATGGTGACCAAAGCATCGTATGAAAATGCCATGACTTTAGATATCGCAATGGGCGGTTCAACCAATACTGTTCTGCACTTATTAGCTGCTGCAAACGAAGCCGGTGTGGACTTCACTATGGATGACATTGACCGTCTGTCTCGTAAAGTACCCGTGCTTTGTAAGGTTGCTCCTGCGAAGAATGACGTGCATATGGAAGACGTACATCGTGCCGGCGGTATTATGTCGATCCTCGGTGAACTGGATCGTGCAGGCCTGTTAGATACCTCTGTTGGTACGGTTCATGAAGCAACATTAAAAGATGCTTTAGATAAATGGGACATCATCCGTACTGAAGATGAAGAAGTGTATAAATTCTTTAAATCAGCACCAGGTGGCGTACCGACTCAGACTGCATTCTCACAAGATCGTTACTACTCACGTCTGGATGGAGACCGTGAAAATGGTGTAATCCGTAATGCAGAACATGCTTTCTCTAAAGACGGTGGTCTGGCTGTACTTTATGGCAACATCGCGCTGGATGGCTGTATCGTAAAAACAGCTGGTGTAGATGAATCAATCCTGAAATTTAACGGGACTGCACGCGTATTTGAAAGCCAGGATTCTGCGGTAGATGCGATTCTGGGTGGCAAAATCACAGCAGGTGATGTAGTTGTGATTCGTTACGAAGGTCCACGTGGTGGCCCTGGTATGCAGGAAATGCTGTACCCAACCAGCTACCTGAAATCTAAAGGTCTTGGTAAAGAGTGCGCACTTCTGACTGACGGCCGTTTCTCTGGTGGTTCTTCAGGTCTGTCGATTGGTCACGTTTCTCCGGAAGCGGCTGAAGGTGGTGCTATTGGTCTGGTTGAAGATGGCGACCGTATCGAAATCGATATTCCAAACCGTACCATTCACCTAGCTGTGGATGATGCGACTATGGCCGCTCGTCGTGCTGCTCAAGATGAAAAAGGCTGGCATCCAGTAGAAGACCGTCCACGTAAGATTTCTAAAGCTTTGAAAGCTTATGCCATGCATACCACAAGTGCTGCAAAAGGCGCAGTACGTGAAATCTAAGCTGTAAGTTTTATAGCGCAAAAAAGCACTCCAGATGGGGTGCTTTTTTAAATGCTAATCTAAGTTTTTAATAATTGCACTGCCTCAAATAACCGAATCAGATACACAGAGTCTTACTTTTATCTAAAGATCGCTTTCTATACAATCGAATAAAACCTAGACAGCTTTTAAGCTTCACAAGAATTACATCCAGGACGATTAAAATGAGTAAAGACAATATCCGAGAACATTCTGCTCCCGTCTATGAAGGCATCGAAAATGCACCGGCCCGATCCATGATGCGTGCCACCGGTTTTCAGGATGAAGACTTTACTCGTCCGTTTATCGGGATCGCGTCGACCTGGGCCAATGTGACCCCTTGCAATATGCATATTGATGGCCTGGCACGTACAGTCGAGCAGGGCGTGAATGCTGCCGGTGGTAAGGGCATTATCTTCAATACCATCACTATTTCCGACGGGATCTCGAACGGGACTGAAGGGATGAAATACTCCTTGCTGTCGCGGGAAATTATTGCTGACTCGATTGAAGCAGTAGTTGGTTGTCAGGCCTATGATGGCGTGATTGCCATTGGCGGTTGTGACAAAAACATGCCGGGCTGCATCATGGGCTTGGCACGTTTAAACCGTCCAGGTCTGTTTATTTATGGCGGTACTATCAAGCCGGGTGAAGGGCATACCGACATGATTTCGGTATTTGAAGCGGTGGGTCAGCATGCCAAAGGCGAAATTAATGCGATTCAGGTGAAACATATTGAAGAAGTGTCTTTGCCAGGGCCGGGTTCTTGTGGGGGGATGTATACCGCCAATTCTATGGCCTCTGCGATTGAAGCTCTCGGCATGAGCCTGCCAGGCTCATCCGCACAGGAAGCGGTGTCTGAAGACAAGCAGATTGACTGCGCCCGTGCTGGTGAAGCAGTGATGAATCTACTGCGTCTGGATATCAAGCCACGTGACATCATGACCAAAGCGGCTTTTGAAAATTCAATTAAAGTATTGATTGCATTGGGTGGATCAACCAATGGAGTGCTGCATCTGTTAGCCATGGCGCATACAGCGGGTGTTGAGCTGAGCCTAGATGACTTTGTACGAATTGGTAAAGAAATTCCTGTCGTGGCCGATGTCCGTCCATCCGGTAAATATCTAATGTCGGAACTGATTGCCATTGGTGGGATCCAGCCATTGATGAAACGCATGCTGGATGCTGGCATGCTAGATGGTTCCTGCCTGACTGTGACCGGAAAAACACTGGCAGAAAACCTGGCCGATGTAGAAGATTATCCAGAAGGTCAGCAGATTATTTTGCCATTCGACAAGCCAGTGAAAAAAGACTCGCATCTGATCATTATGAAAGGCAACCTGTCACCGAATGGGGCTGTGGCTAAAATTACCGGTAAGGAAGGTCTATATTTCAAAGGACCGGCCCGCGTGTTTGAAGGCGAACAGGGCGCGATGCGCGGGATTCTGGATGGCGAAGTTCAACCAGGTGAAGTAGTTGTCATTCGTGGTGTCGGGCCTAAAGGTGGACCGGGCATGCCGGAAATGCTGAAACCGACTTCTGCTATTATTGGTAAAGGTCTGGGGGATTCAGTCGCACTGATTACTGATGGCCGTTTCTCAGGCGGAAGTCATGGTTTTGTGATTGGTCATGTCACACCGGAAGCCTATGAGGGTGGCCCGATCGGCCTAGTGCAAAATGGCGATGAAATTTCTATTAATGCAGAAACCCGTGAAATGACCTGGCATATTTCGGATGAAGAGCTTGCTGCACGTCAGGTGGCTTGGGTGAAACCAAAACCGAATTACACCCACGGAGCATTGGCAAAATTCGCCAAACTGACTTCTGGGGCAGAGACCGGGGCCGTGACTGACCTAAATCTTGAAATCTAAACTCTTAGAAAACATTGAACATTTGTTGCTGACTTGATATAAGTTTTGCACAAGACTTATATCAGGTCATAAACATCCTCATAATAGGATGTTGAATAAAACGATCCTGCTGGCAAGGGCTGGCATGACAAAATCTTTTCGAGGCACCTCTCATGTCCCTGCTACGCCGTTGGTTTGATCCAATCCGATCGAGTTGGTTTTACCAGAAACCAGTTCGTCAAACGGTGTTATCTATTGAAGATGGCTTGAGCATCCATTTAAGACTGGATGATGTTTATAGTTATCTGGCGGTACAACAGTTACCGCAACTGGAAGAAATTCTCAGTCCGGAACTGAAGCCACTCAAAGTCATCATTTCAGATCAGCGGGCTGAGCCGCCTAATCAGATGTCTTTTGATGAATGGCAGCACTATTGCCTGAATGATGCCAAAATTTTATCTAAACAGCATCGTTTCAGCTTTCATGAGACCCCAGAATTACCGACAGCTGAAGCCTTAAAGCAGGCAGAAACCATCCTGAGAAATACGCCACTACGCGGACAGGATTTTCTGTATTTGCTGGAAGATGTCTTTCATATGCTCTGGCAAAAACAGAACGGAAAATTACGCACTTTATATGCGATGGCCAGCCGTCATCATTCGCCGCAGAATTTTCCGGAACGAATTTTTGAGCATAGTCCGATTCTGGCCAGTTATTTCCAGTTTGGCGGACGCCAGTATCAGGCGGTAGATGATCTGTTACGTCTGACCCGTCGCCTGAAACAGCAGAGATTACTGACCGGCAATCCGATTTTCCTGATCAATCATATTGAATGGCGTGAGCATCTGATCAGTGATGCCGAAGAGCTGAATGAAATCCAGTCCATGGACCCGGAGCTAGACCTGTATATCGCTCTGGAAGATCCGATTTCCTGGTTATTGCTAGCCTATATTAAGGAAGAGTTGGCTGATTTTTATAATATCCAGTTGAATGTCTATCCGCTGTCTTATCAGGGACGGGACTGGTTTGACTGGAGTCTGGCGACACGCTTATCCAAGCGGACTGAAGTCAAATTTACCCCATTCTGCCGGCCAACCGAGCAGGCTGTAATGCCGATGGCGCAATTGTTTTATAGCTGTCCGGAAGAGCAGCGGATTGAAGCCATGTACCAGATTCTGGAAGCGGTCTGGACCCGTGGTTATGATCTGTCTTATGCGGCACATTTCAAGCGTATGCAGCAGGAACTGAATATTACTGAACTGACCCAGGAAGATGTTCTGGCCAAGTTGCAGGAAAATGACACCTTATGTGAAATGAAGTCCCAGCCGAATTTACCGGTGCTGGAACTGCGTATTGATGGGCAAAGTTATACATTTAATAGCTTATATCGTGTCTGGATGATTGAAAGTATTTTCAGTAATGTGTTAGAAGAAAAGTATAAGAGTGATAACTAAACTGAAAGTGACTGAATAAACATGGAAAAAATCAAAGCTGAATCATTACAACATGCACGTCAACAGATCGATGCCATTGATACAGCTTTAGTCGAGCTGATCGCTGCGCGTCAATTTTATGTTGATCAAACCACCCGTTTTAAAAAAACTGAAACTGATCTGCAATCACCGGAGCGTATGGAACAGATCGTGGAAAATGTCAAAGCCTTGGCACAACAGCAAGGTGTGGATCAGGCGTTTATTGAACATCTGTACCGGGAAATGTTCCAGTATTTCATTCAGCGTGAACTGAAAGAATTCCGTCCTTAAACAATTTTCATATCCGATTTTTGCTGATGAATCTGATGAGTTTCGGCACATCCATCTGAAGCCTCAACATTTGCTTGAGGCTTCCTTCTTAAAACCCTGATTTTACTCTATTCGTGATTTCTATAGCATGAGCTTAAATCAATTTAGGGTCATCAGATGACTGCTTTTATTATTGCTATTTTTGCTCTGGCTGGCCTGATTAAAGGCACCATTGGATTAGGTCTGCCTGCGGTGTCCATGGGTTTGCTGACCATGTTTATGAGCCCATTCCAGGCAGCAACTTTACTGATTGTGCCTTCGATGCTGACTAATTTCTGGCAGTTATTTGCCGAAGGTCATGTACTGAAACTGATTCGCCGTTTCTGGCTATTGCTGGCAGGCATTATCGTGGGTTCAATCTGGAGTATTTTTCCGACGTTGGGCCATTCTGAATTTCATAGTGAAGCCTTACTGGGGGGGATGCTTGCCCTGTATGGCCTATATGGTTTACTGGCAAAACGGATGCCAGATTTAAGCCCGCATGAAAAGTGGCTTTCTCCAATTATGGGATATCTCGGGGGTGCCTTGACCGTGGCAACCGGGGTAGTGGTAATTCCAGTGGTGCCTTATTTGCAAACCCTGCATTTAAAACGTGATGATCTGGTTCAGGCCTTAGGATTGGTATTTACCACCTCGACGGTGTGTTTGGCAATTTTCCTGCACCAAAACCCGGTGGAAGATATGCCGATTGATTATGCCATGTCGGCCATTGCACTGATTCCGGCCTTGATCGGGATGTGGTTCGGCAAAAAAATCCGTTCCCGTATACCTGAACAGAAATTCCGGACAGTATTTTTTATCGGCCTGATCGCCTTAGGCAGCTATATGATGCTACATCAATTCGGCTGGATTTAATTCAGGATTTTTTGTACATCCGCAGAAATGAGGAACTGGCTAAAGTGCTGATAGGCGGTGCTTAGTTCATCAAAGTTCTTTGCAGCTAACAATAACTTGCGGTTGGCCCAATCTCCCGTCAGTTGGATTTGATGAAATGCATAGAGCTTCGACAAACGTTGTGCAGCACGTTTTGGCATGATCGCGATACCTACACCATTGGCCACAACCTGGGCAATGGCGGCAAAATTTGGTAAGCGTAAGCGGTATTGAATTTCACAGTTCAGCAAGCGAGCCTGAGTTTCAATGGATTGCTGCAAAGAGTGATATTGCATCAGACCAACAAAGGGATAATTCAGACAGTCTGCTAATGTTAATGCCTGATTAGCTGCCAGATCATGCTGTTCAGGGCAGATCAGCACCAGAGGATCATCTGAAAATTCCAAAGTCTGTAATTGTGGTGCAGGAAAAAAGCTGGAAATAAGTCCTAGCTTGGCAGTACCACTCGCTAAAGCTGCAATAATGTCCTTGCTCTCTGCTTCTTTGAGGTCGATCTGGATATTTGGGTTATTTACCAGATACTGTGGTAATAATAGGGGAAGGTACTCACTTTGTGCTGAAGAGTTACACCATAAGCTGATATTGGAATGGAGTCCTTCACTAAAACCGGCCATGGCTTGAGACAACTGTTGTCCCTGTTGCAACAGGGCTTGGGCATGCTCAGCAAAGACCTGTCCCGCAAAAGTCATTTTCACCCCGCCAGAATGGCGGCTGAACAGACTGACCTGATATTGCTGTTCCAGCTTTTTAATCCGCTCACTGGCTGCCTGTAAGGAAATGGCAGAGCGTTCAGCACCTTTGGTCAGACTACCTGTGTCGACTATATTGAGAAAAAGACGTAAATCAAAAAAATCCAGACGCATCGACAGGATGCTCATATAAAAGATCAGGCCTATTTAAACAATTCTTATGATATAAAAAAAGCAGCCTGGAGGCTGCTTGAAAATTTAAGTCTTCACATTATTTTTTATCGACCAGGCTAAAGAACCAGTTCAGGAATAACGCAGCAAAGGTCGCTGTACCAATTCCACCGAGGTTAAAGTTACCGAAGGTCAGGGCAAAGTCACCCGTACCCAGAATAATCGTTACTGCTGCCACCATCAGGTTTTTGTTCTGTGAAAAATCGACTTTATTTTCGATCCAGATTTTCGCACCGGCAATAGTAATCAGACCAAAGACCACAATTGAGGCGCCGGTTAAAATCGCTGTTGGAATGGTATGAATAATCGCACCAAATTTCGGCGATAAACCGAGGAATACTGCAAATACACCGGCAACAGCAAAGATAATCGTCGAGTAAACCCGGGTAACGGCCATCACACCAATATTTTCACCATAGGTAGTCATACCCGGTGCGCCCACACCACCTGCCAAGGTAGTTGCAATACCGTCCGCCACAAAGGCTTTACCGATATGCGGATCTAGATTCTCACCGGTCATGGCACCCACGGCTTTAATATGTCCCAGGTTTTCTGCAATCAGAATCAGGGCAATGGGTGCAATGATCAGCATGGCATTGGTATCAAATACAGGTGCATGGAAGCTCGGAACACCAAACCAGCCAGCTTGCTGAATGGGCGCAAAATCAATCGCAGTCCCATAGCCCATCACATTACTTAAAATGTAGTAAATGAAGTAAGCTAGCAATAAACCGATCAAGAGCAATAAACGCTGTACCAGACCTGTGGTAAACACCGCAATGGAACCCATACACAGCACGGTCACCAGTGACATCCACATATTAAAGGTATTGCCCATGACGTTTTTCACGGTCACAGGGGCCAGGTTCAGACCAATAATCATCACCACCGCACCGGTCACGACAGGCGGCATCAGTTTTTCAATCCAGCGGGTTCCTGTTGCCATCACCAGAATACCCATCAAGGCATAAAGCACACCACAGGCAATAATCCCGCCAGCGGCGACACCAATATTTGGATTCAGTCCGCCAGCACCTGCATAACCGGTTGCCGCAATTACCACCCCAATGAACGCAAAGCTTGAACCCAGATAACTTGGTACACGACCACCCGTGATCAGGAAGAACAGGATGGTACAAATCCCCGACATTAAAATGGCCAGATTGGGATCAAAACCCATTAGAAATGGCGCCAGTACCGTCGCACCGAACATGGCAAAGGCATGTTGTACCCCCAAGATCAGGGTCTGGGCAGGCGGTAAATACTCTGCGGTACCTACTGGTCGTGCATCGATACTACCCTCATAAGGACGCCACTTGGGAAACCAATTGGACATAAAATGAGCACTCAAAAGATAAATTGTGCACATCATACTCTTGTTTTTTAGAAGATTTAATTACTGAAACAAAATTTTTGTTCAAATTAATTCTATGACTTTATTTGATATTTTACCGTGCGGTAAAAGTTTTTTAAATCAAAACTAAAGCTAAATCAGTGGATTAATTCCCGGACAATTCATATTCAACTTCTATAAGTAATTTTAATTTGATATATAAATAAAGCTTTTTTTGGCTATTGACTGATCAATAAAAAAGCACATCGGGTAGATGTGCTTTAAATGGAAGAGAAAAAAATCAACCGGTATTTCGTAAACCAGCTGCGATCCCGGCAATACTCACCATCAGGGCATGATCGACCGGAGTGTGTTCAGCCTGCTGCTGTTCCAGATATAACCGACGACGTTTCATCAGTTCGGCTTGCAGTAAATGGAGCGGCAACAGATAAGGTTTACGCACAGTCATGGACTGGTCTAAGACGCCATTACTACTGAGCAGTTTTGATTCACCTTTTAAAGTGAGTAGGGTCTGAATAGCATCCTGCAAGCGTTGACGTAGTACCGTGCCAAGCTCTTTCAGGTCTTCATCCTGAGTCAGATGCGATTCGTAATAGAGCGCGACATTGCTGTCTGCTTTGGAGAGTACCATTTCCAGCATATCAATCAGGGTCTGGAAATAAGGCCATTCAGTTAGCATTTCATCTAGAATTGTACGTTGCCCTTGATCCAGTACCTCATTTAATGCGGCACCGGTACCCAGCCAGGCCGGTAACATCAAACGGATCTGGGTCCAGGCAAAAACCCAGGGAATAGCACGCAAGGATTCAATCCCGCCGCTGACCTTACGTTTGGCAGGACGTGAACCAAGCGGCAACATTTGCAGTTCCAGTTCTGGGGTCACGGTACGCAGGTATTTTACGAAATGCGGATTTTCACGTACCGTCTGACGATAGACTTGTACTGACAGATCAGTCATTTTATGCATCAGATCACGCCATTCCGGTTTTGGTTCAGGTGGCGGTAATAAAGTCGCTTCCAGCGTCGCCGCTGTATAAATTTCCAGATTTTGTAGTGCGATTTCTTCCAGACCGAATTTAAAGCGAATCATTTCACCTTGTTCAGTCACCCGAATGGCCCCTGAAATAGAGCCTGGTGGTTGCGAGAACAAGGCTTGCTGGGTGGGTGCACCGCCGCGGCTGATCGAACCGCCACGGCCATGGAACAAGGTCAACTGGATACCATGCTGTTTAGCAACTGCGGTCAGTTCTTCCTGCGCACGGTACTGTGCCCAGTTGGCTGACATAAAGCCGGCATCTTTGGCTGAATCCGAATAACCAATCATGACCTCATGCTTACCCTGAATATGCTGCTTGTACCAATGCATATTAAAGAGTGTCGACATGGTGTCAGCAGCGCCGTCGAGATCTTTTAAGGTTTCAAATAAAGGTACTACCCGTAAAGGCTGTTTAATCCCGGCTTCTTTTTGCAGCAGCAAGACAGCCAGCACATCACTTGGGTATTCGGCCATGGAAATAATATAGGCACCCAGAGATTCACTTGGCTGTTCAGCCAGCGTGTGCATAGTGGTAAACACTTCCTGCACATCCGGATGTTCAATCAGGCTACCCGCTGGTTCATTCAGGTGTTTAGGTAGTAGAGGCCGTTTACTTTGCAGTTCCTGCAACAGGAAGTTTTGACGGGCCTGTTCAGTCCAAGTTTCGAAATTACCCAGACCCAGATATTCAGTAATGGCTGAAATGGCCTGACGATGACGACCGGATTCCTGACGGATATCCAGTTTGAGGAGTTCAATTCCGAAACAGTTCACCCGGTAAATCAGGTCCAGCAGACTGCTATTGGCAAGTTCTGCCAGATTGCACGCCATCAATGAGCGATAACAGGTCAGTAACGGTTTTAATAACTCATCTTTACTTTTAATGACCCGACTATCATCCGCATCTTTGCCATGCAGTTTTTCAGCCAGCCAAGCCCGGGTAATTTTTAGACGTTCACGGATATCGCGTAAATATTCACGGTACGGTTCAGGATGTTGGTGGCCTAACGCCTGTGTAATTTCATCACTGCATTGCTGAATAGAAAGTTCCCAGCGCAGGTTTTCAATATCACGCAAATACAGGTCGGCTGCTTTCCAGCGCGACAACCACAAGACTTCCTGGGTCACATTATGCGTCACATTCGGATTGCCATCCCGGTCGCCACCCATCCAGGAAGCGAAACGTACCGGAGCAACATCTAGCGGCAAAGTCTGGCCACATTGTTCCTCAACCATGCCGTTCAGTTCACGGATGAATTTAGGAACCGCATTCCAGAGGGTCTGTTCAATTGTCGTAAAGCCCCATTTGGCTTCATCCACCGGGGTTGGACGATGCTGACGGATTTCATCAGTTTGCCAGGCAGAACTGATGAGCTGTTTTAAGTCAGCCAAAACTGCCTGACGTTCACGCGGGGTTAGCTTCTGCTGGTCGAATTTGGACAGGGCATTATTGATGCCATCATATTTCTGGATCAGGGTGCGTCGGCTGACTTCTGTTGGATGTGCGGTCAGCACCAGTTCAATCTTTAATTCACAGATTTGCTGATATAAGGTTTCTGCAGAAATTTCTTGCTGTTTGAATTTTTCAAATAAAGGAACCAGAGAATTTGGAGATTCTGTGCTTTCCTCAAATTCGCTTTGACGGCGACGACGTACCACATGGTACTGTTCGGCAATATTGGCAAAGTTTAAGAAATGAGTGAAGGCACGGGTCAATGGCAGGATTTCATGATCTTCTAAAGTCAGGAATAATTGTTCCAGCTGTTTTTCTGCTTCAACCTGTCCATCGCGAGCACCTTTCGATAAGGCCCGAATTTGCTCGACCTGATTAAACAAATCTTGCCCCGCATGTAACTTCAGGGTTTCTCCCAGCAAATTACCCAGTAAACGTACGTCTTCGCGTAGAGGTGCATCAATCTGTTGAACCATTTTTTATATCCCTCCGATTCTTCCTTTGACTATACCCCGACTGCATGACAATCCAAGTCTTTTGCAGACAAAAGTTGAATATCATTTGTTGATAATTGGATGAATTTTAGTCCTTACGCTGTTGCAAGGATCAGGCCAGATAGAAGAAATTTAACGGGAAATTGCATATTTCAGCATAAAGATCTCGATGGCCTGCTGAATGATCTGATGGCGTTGCTGCATGTCGGGTAGCGGACTTAAGCCCAATAAGACTTTGTGATGCCGCATACCTAATAGTAAGGACACCATCAGTTCGGTCTGATGCTGCGGATCATCAGTCTGGATAAATTGATGTTGCTGCGCCTGCTCAAAGAAATCATGCCAGGCCTGATTCAGCTTGATATGTGAGGCTGTATAAAAACGCTCCGCCAACGGATTTTTTTCATAAGCCAGTTGCATGATGAGCAGATCCAGTTTGAGAGCTTCTGGCAGATTGGCAATATTGAATGAGCGCAGACAGATCTGATATAGCTCCTGCTGGAAATCACTATCAGGCTGTAGAACTTTAGGAGATTCCTGCAGAATTGCCTCACAGGTTTCTTCAACCGCACAGCTAAACAGCGTGGCCTTATCCTGAAAATGATTATAGACAGTGAGTTTGGTCACACCGGCTTCCAGCGCAATCTGGTTCATGCTGGAACCATGATAACCATGCTGTAAAAACAGCTGTTTCGCTGCGTTCAGAATACGCTGGCGTTTCTCCAGATCCTTGGGTCGTCCAACCGGTATTTGCACAATTTCATCCAAAAAAATTCAATATGGTCATTGTTTTAACTGCAGAATCCTAATTAGTGTACCGGGTGGTATATTAATTAAAAAATAAGCAATTTATATATCTACCTATTTTGCCCTAAAAATGATGATTAGATAAGAGCGAACAATAATGAGCACGATACAGAGCGCACTGGCTGGTATGATCGTCCTATGCAGTATGGCTTTCTCAGGATGTAGCAAGGACAGCGCTGCAGCAGAACAGGAAGTTCCATTTGTCATGGTGACCACACCGAAAACTTCACATCAGGAATTGAAAAGCTATGCCGGTGATGTCCAGGCACGTCAGCAAACGGCACTGGCATTCCGGGTAGGAGGGCAGGTCACCCAGCGTTTTGTCGATGTGGGCGATCAGGTAAAAGTGGGGCAGGTCTTGGCGACCCTAGATGTGAAAGATGCTCAACTTCAATTAAATGCAGCACGTGCCCAGCTGGAAAGTGCCCAATCGGCCAGTAAAATTGCTCAGGATGAATTACAGCGTTTCAAGCAGCTGTTACCAACCAATGCCGTGAGCCGTTCGCAATATGATGCGATTGAAAACCAATATAAGGCAGCCGCGTCAAATCTGAAACAGGCCCAGTCTAATTATGATACGGCTAAAAATCAGGCTGCTTATAACCAGCTCATTGCCAATAAAAGTGGGGTAATTACTGCACGTAATATCGAAATTGGTCAGGTCGTTGCAGCAGGGCAGGCGGCCTTTGAACTGGCGATAGCCGGTGAGCGTGAAGTCGTGATTGGGGTTCCTGAACAGGCGATTTCCGAAATTAAAACCGGTCAGCCGGCCTGGGTCACGTTATGGTCCAAACCGAATGAAAAATTCGCCGCCTTTGTTCGTGAGATTTCACCTGCAGCAGATCAATCGCGTACCTTCCGGGTGAAAGTGGCTTTACGCGAAGGTAATAGCCAGATCCAGCTCGGTCAGAGTGCCCGGGTGTTCTTCCAGAATAGTCAGGACAATATTCTTAGTGTGCCTTTATCCAGTGTTTCAGCGACCGATCAGCAGGCCTATGTGATGGTAGTCAAGCCGGATCATACCATCCGCAAGGTGCCGGTTCAGCTGGGCGCTTATGGCCGTGATTCTGTGCCAGTCCTCAGAGGGTTAAAGGCTGATGATTATGTGGTAATTGGTGGAGTGCATCTGCTGCGTGACCAGCAAAAAATCAATCCGATTGACCGTGAAAACCGTAGTGTGAAAATTCAGGCAGGGAGTTAAATATGAACTTTAACCTGTCTGAATGGGCCTTAAAGAATAAAGGTCTGGTACTGTATTTCATGATCCTGCTCGGTTTGGTGGGCATCGTATCCTATTCCAAACTGTCACAAAGTGAGGATCCGCCGTTTACCTTTAAGGTGATGGTAATCCAGACCTACTGGCCGGGTGCCAGTGCTAAAGAAATGTCCTTACAGGTCACCGACCGGATTGAAAAAGAGTTGATGACTACCGGACAGTATGACCGGATCATGGCCTATTCCCGTCCGGGGGAATCCATGGTGACTTTTATTGCCAAGGATTCTTTGGCTTCCAAGGATGTCGCAGATGTCTGGTATAACGTTCGTAAGAAAATCAATGATATTCGCCATGAATTACCGCAAGGCGTACAAGGTCCATTCTTCAATGATGAGTTTGGCGATACCTTTGGTAACATCTATGTCATCAAGGGCAATGACTTCGATTATGCCACGCTTAAAGAATATGCCGACCGTTTACAGTTACAGTTGCAACGGGTCAAGGATGTCGCCAAAGTTGAACTGATCGGTCTGCAGGACCAGAAAATCTGGATCGAAATCTCCAACACCAAAGCTACCCAGCTCGGTATTCCGGTCACTGCCATTCAGCAGGCACTGCAGCAGCAAAATGCCATGACTCAGGCGGGCTTTTTTGAAACCGGTTCTGACCGGATTCAGGTGCGGGTCAGTGGTGCGCTGAATAATGTCGAAGAACTGCAGCAGCTACCTTTACTGGTGAATGGCAAGACCATCCAGCTTGGCGATGTGGCGGAGGTTTATCGTGGCTTTACCGATCCGGCCCAGCCACGGATGCGCTTTATGGGCGAAAATGGCATCGGTATTGCTGTATCGATGCGTAAAGGCGGTGACATTATTGCCTTGGGTAAAAATCTGGAACAGGAATTTGGCCGGTTGCAGAAAACTTTGCCTCTGGGGATGGATCTGCAAAAAGTTTCAGATCAGCCGGTAGCGGTGAAACGCAGTATTAATGAATTTATGAAAGTTCTGGCCGAGGCCGTGATTATTGTTCTCTTGGTCAGTTTTTTCTCACTCGGGTTCCGTACTGGTTTGGTGGTGGCTTTCTCGATTCCGTTAGTATTGGCGATGACCTTTGCCGGGATGCAACTGTTTGATGTTGGCCTGCATAAGATTTCTCTGGGTGCCCTGATTCTGGCACTTGGCCTTCTGGTCGATGACGCGATCATTGCTATTGAAATGATGGCAATCAAAATGGAGCAGGGCTTTAGCCGCTTACAGGCAGCCGGTCATGCCTGGCGGACGACTGCTTTTCCAATGCTGACTGGAACCCTGATTACTGCTGCCGGTTTCCTGCCGATTGCGACAGCAGCATCCAGTACTGGGGAATATACCCGCTCGATTTTCCAGGTGGTGACGCTGGCACTGTTAGTATCCTGGATTGCCGCAGTCCTGTTTGTACCTTATTTAGGTGACAAACTTCTGCCAGATTTCAATAAGGATCTGGTGCAGAGAGCGCCATGGTATCAACGTCTCTGGGCGCGCTTACGCAAACGCTCTGAACCGGAGCCGCTGGTGCATCATGCCGGTGAACATCATGATCCTTATCAAACCAAGTTCTATCAGAGCTTTCGCCGTTGGGTGAATATCTGTGTCACCTACCGTAAAACGGTCATCGCGGCGACTGTCGGGATTTTTGTGCTATCCATTTTGATGTTTAATCTGGTGCCAAAACAATTCTTCCCGCCATCGAACCGTGCCGAAATTCTGGTGGATCTGAAACTAGAGGAGGGCGCTTCATTAAAAGCGACTGAAGCGGCAGTGAAAAAAGTTGAAAACTTCCTGTCCAAACAGGAGGGGATTGATAATTATGTGGTCTATGTCGGTACCGGTTCACCGCGTTTCTATTTGCCATTAGACCAGCAATTGCCGCAAGCCAGCTTTGCCCAGTTTGTGGTATTGGCTTCATCACTTGAAGACCGCAATGAAATCCGTAAATCCTTAAGCGACCAGATTCGGGTGCTGTTACCAGAAGCCCGTACCCGCGTATCTCTGCTGGAAAATGGCCCACCCGTCGGCTATCCATTACAGTTCCGAGTATCGGGTGAAGACCTGGGATTAGTCCGTCAATGGGCACAGAAAGTTGCAGCAACGGTCGGAGATAATCCGAATACTACTAATGTGCATCTGGACTGGGGCGAGCCAAGTAAAGTGATTAAACTGGATATCGATCAGGATCGTGCCCGTCAGCTGGGAGTAAGCAGTAGCGATTTGGCGAATTTCCTGAATAGCTCAATTTCTGGAACTGCGATTGATCAATATCGTGAAAAACGTGAACTGATTGAAATCCGTTTACGGGGTGATCAGGCTGAACGTGTCGATGTCGGTTCACTGAGTAGTCTGGCTGTACCAACCACGAATGGGAGTTCAGTTCCTCTGGCTCAGATTGCCAAGATCGAATACAGCTTTGAAGAAGGCCTGATCTGGCATCGGAACCGCTTGCCGACCATTACGGTACGGGCTGATATCCGGACGCAACTGCAACCGGCAACTGTGGTCAACGAGCTAAAAGATCAGTTGGCGCAGCTTAGATCACAAATGCCAAGTGGCTATCTGATTGAAGTAGGCGGGACAGTCGAAGAATCTGCGCGAGGGCAGAATTCAGTGAATGCGGGTATGCCATTGTTCCTGGCAGTGGTGATGACTTTGCTGATGATTCAGCTCCGAAGTATCTCACGTGCCTTCATTGTCTTCCTGACAGCGCCATTGGGTATTATTGGCGTGGTCTTATTCCTGTTAATTTTCAATAAACCTTTTGGCTTTGTGGCCATGCTGGGCACGATTGCTTTGTCAGGCATGATCATGCGTAACTCGTTGATTCTCATTGACCAGATTGAACAGGATATTCAGGCAGGTGAATCGCAATGGAACGCCATTATCAATGCCACAGTGCGCCGTTGCCGTCCGATTGTCCTGACTGCACTGGCTGCCGTTCTGGCCATGATTCCTTTATCCAGAAGCATTTTCTTCGGACCAATGGCGGTTGCCATTATGGGAGGATTAATCGTTGCAACGCTATTAACGCTGTTTTTCCTGCCAGCCTTATATGCACAATGGTTTAAAGTGAAAAAAAGTTTAAATTCTGTTTAAATTTGTCATAATTTCAGATGCGAAATATTGAAAATTTCAATATAGTAGTACCTGATTTTTTAATAATTCAAAAAAGACATACTGCTGCGGAACTCACTTGTGCTGGGCCGCACACTAAGGTTGACTAAACATGACTCAAGACACACTCACCAAGATGCGACGCTCCGTGGCGATGGCTTATGTCTTCATGTTTTTTGCTTTATTTACAGTGGTAAGCGGCATATTCGCCTACTGGTATGCACGTAAGGTGACCCAGATCGATTATGCCGAAGTCTGGTTACAGGCACAGGCACTCTGGATCATGCGTAATATTGTAATTTATTCAGTACTCGCGATTTTTGCAGCGCTCTGGTTCATTCCATTATTTTTCTTCGCCTGGGATAGCCAGCTTTGGGTAAAAGCCTGCACAGTCGCAGGTGTAGTATTTAGCTTTATTGCCATTATTTTCCTCATTAATGCCTGGTTCAAAGGTATCTTCAAATTTTCTCAAAACAAAGCCGTATTCTAAGCTTTCAATTTTTTTTCAGAATTCCCCTTGTAAAGCTGGGTTTAACCCCAATTTTAGACCACAGTCAATATTAAATAGAATTCCGTGAGGAGCATCGCCAGACATGGCTAAACGTGATTATTATGAGGTTTTGGGCGTCTCTAAAACCGCTAGTGATGATGAAATTAAAAAAGCCTACCGTAAGTTGGCGATGAAATATCATCCAGACCGTAACCCGGACAATCCTGAAGCTGAAGAGAAGTTTAAAGAAGCTTCAGAAGCGTATGAAGTTCTGTCAGACAGCGAAAAACGCAGCATGTACGACCGTATGGGCCATCAAGCCTTTGAAGGTGGTATGGGCGGTGGTGCTGGCGGCTTCGGTGGTTTCAGTGCGGAAGATATTTTCAGCCAGTTTGGGGATATTTTCGGTGGAGCCTTTGGTGGGGGGGGCCGTGGCCAGCAACGTCAACGCCGTGGTTCAGACTTACGCTATGTGATGGAATTGACGCTTGAAGAAGCAGTCAAAGGCGTTAAGAAAACCATTACTTTTACTGCACCAGCACCATGTGACGCCTGTGATGGTAAAGGTTCTAAAAATCCGAACGATGTTGAAACCTGTCCAACCTGTCATGGTGCCGGCCAAGTACGTATGCAGCAAGGTTTCTTCTCGGTACAGCAAACCTGTAGTACCTGTCGTGGCCAGGGCAAGATCATTAAGAACCCATGTAATAAATGTCATGGATCAGGTGTATCTGACCGTCAGCAAACCCTAGAAGTTACTATCCCAGCCGGGGTGGACAATGGCGACCGCGTACGCTTGACTGGTAAAGGTGAAGCGATTCGTGATGGCCAATCAGGTGATCTATACGTTGAAGTCGTGGTACGTGAACACGAAATCTTCCAGCGTGACGGTGCAGATCTGTATATGGATGTGCCAATTTCAATTGCGGATGCAGCTTTGGGTAAAGAAGTTCAGATTCCGACATTAGATGGTCGTGTCAGCCTGAAAATTCCTGAAGGTACGCAAACCGGTAAACTGTTCCGCCTACGTGGTAAGGGCGTGAAACCAGTACGTTCAACCATGCAAGGTGATCTGCTTTGCCGTGTTGTTGTAGAAACACCAGTGAACCTGACTGCACGTCAACGTGAACTGTTGAAAGAGTTGCAAGCGACCATGGAAGATGAGGGCAGCCAGTCTTCTCCAAAGAAAAAATCTTTCTTTGATCGGTTGTTTGACTGATCTGGATAGATAAAAAAGGACGCTCAGGCGCATTGCTGTCCCACAATTTTTCACAAGAGGAAGCTCATTTGAGCTTCCTCTTGTTTTATGGGTATTTTATCGGGTGAAAATAAAGCTTTTAAAGTTCTTCTTTCAAACAAATTCACTTGAATTATT
>NZ_VPEG01000036.1:0-30821 GCF_013417275.1 Acinetobacter sp. YH16038
GAGAATTGAGACATCAATATGGCAATAAACTGATCCCACCGGGAAGCCGCTCTAAATTTCTGTCCAACATGGTGCACTTTAGCAAGTTGTTCAAAATCCTGTCGCACAACAGGTTTAATTAGCTCATGAAATACGGTATTCTGATGTGACAAAACCTGAATCCTGGTCGTTAAAGTGTTTGTTTGCACTCATATTTTAACTGTTAGGACTCAGGTTTTTTTATTTAAAGCAAACTATGGGACAGCAGTGCGCTCAGGCGTCCTTTTTTATAGCTTAAATTCGGAAAAGATGTATAAGTTAATTATTAGATAAAAATAATGAGAAAATTATTCTTTTAATGATATTGGCTTTTTAAGAAGGATTTATACCCCTCACGCAGAGAAATATAAATCCTGTCATATTATTGAGCTTCAGTTGCTTGAGCTTCTGATGCTGGAGCTTCGCTTGCAGGTGCTTCAGCAGCTTGAACTTCAGACGCAGCTGTTTCAGTTGCAGCAGGAGCTGTTTGTGCTACTTCTTCAGCAGCAAAAGTTTGTGATGCAGCAATTAACGCTACCCCGGCAAAAGTTAATTGAACTAATTTCATATAAATTTCCTTGTATTAAAAATAGTGTACTACTCAGTACACTTGGCAAAAATGTTGACATAAAATGTAGATATTGATGTTTTTTTGTGTGTACTTATGTTTACTAATGTAGTTTGATGTTATTTAAATAACTGAAATATAAGATTAATCATTAATCTCATAAAATTGAGCAAGTGGCAAAATATATAAGAAAATGGATTTGTTAATGTGATGTATGTCACATATTTGTACATCTAAAGAATGAAATTTAATTTAAATACTAAAAGAAAAACCCCAGCATCCTGCCGGGGTTTTTCGTATGGGTTCGCTCGGTATAACTCCTGTCGTACCTTACTGTCCTTGTGCTGATCTATTGTTATTCTTGTTTGGAACTTCCTGTTCCTGATGAGTTCATCATAGGAAACTTCCAGTACTCTGAATAGCAGCAAAAGGCCGAGATTGATGTGAGCCAAAGCGTACAAAGAGTCTGGTTCTTATCTTTGCCAGACAGAGAAAAATACTTTGTCTTTTAAAACCGCATCATCAGGATATGAAAATCCTGAATTAATAATCTCTCCATTCATTTGACTAATAAAATATTATGAATAATCTGGAATATTAAAAGAATTGTTACAAAAACTGGTTCCTATTAAATTTTTAGCAATCATGAGATTATTAAGAATTTGATATATAAAATTAATTTTGAGGCTGACAATCTTGCTAAATAGGCAGGATTTAGAAGGTTATTTAATCTGTCAATTCCTCAAAACTTGCAGAACTTTTTCTAATTTGTAATCCTTGCGACCAAGGGTGTCTAGCTGAGCTAAGGCAGGTATTTGTTGTAGTCGGGCCGCTACAACTGATAACAGGTGCCTGTATGTTTAATTTAAAGATTTTTAATAAGATCTCTACCGAAGTTTTGACCTTAAAAAATGACCTGGAGCTGAATTCCGAGATTCAACTCATCACTAAATATAAAACATCTATTTGTGAAGATTATAAAAAAGCGATTATTTTGATCTTTAAAGAACGTGGATATACCAGCTTGGAAGTTGGTCAACTACTTGATGCTTGATCCTTAAACATTCCTAAATTTAAAAAAGTATGGATTTATACTTTCATTTACTCAAACAATCCATCGCGCTTCATCTAAAATAATGCCATGCGCTAAAGGCATATGCCTCAGTACGCGATAATGGGTATTTAATTCAATAATATCAGTAATACTTATATTGCTGAGGTGATCAAATTGGAGTTTCAATATATTTCCCTTAAATACAAATAATCTGAATATGAAAAATCAAGATCATACGTACCATGGAAAAATATTTTTTATCTTATTAAATTCAATTATTTAAAATTAAAATCTAATTCTTATTAACTAGAATTTTTCTTTAAATGAGTTTATCTCTGACTAACTATTTAATCATTATTCCTCTAATGGAATTATTTTTCTTTTTACTCGTCCATAAACTATTGTTGATATGGACTGCATATCAAAATCCCTCATGACCTTCTTTAATTCTTTTCATTGATTTTTATGCGATCAATCTTAGTGTTATGAGCGAGTTTTGCTATAGTAAGAGCAATTTCGAATCAACATCAGGACTATGTTATGTCAGCGACACCACGCATTGGGATTTTAGGTGCAGGCGGCCGTATGGGACGCATCCTTATTCAGGCGGTGAAAGAAGCCGGTTACCAATTGGCAGCAGCTGTTGAGCGCCCTGAAAGCTCATTGATTGGCGCAGATGCCGGTGAACTGGCTGGTGTAGGGAGCCTGGGTGTAAAGGTTGTCGGCCATCTTGAAGAAGTAGTTAAAGACTGTGACGTAGTGATCGACTTTACTGCGCCTGCTGCGACGGTGAATCATCTTAAAATCTGCCGTGAAAATGGCGTTGCGATCGTGATTGGTACGACTGGTATGAATGACGAACAAAAAGCTTATCTGGATGAATCTGCAAAAGAAACTCCAGTGGTCTATGCAGCGAACTATTCGGTTGGTGTGAACGTTTCGATCAAACTGCTAGAACTTGCCTCTAAAGTCTTTGGTGATACGGTCGATATTGAAGTGATCGAAGCACATCACCGTCATAAGGTAGATGCGCCATCAGGTACAGCTCTTATGATGGGTGAAGCGATTGCTGGAGCACTGGGTCGTGATCTGAAAAAAGATGCGGTGTATCATCGTGAAGGGCATACGGGTCCTCGTGAACGTAAAAGCATTGGTTTTCAGACCATTCGTGGCGGTGATATTGTCGGTGAACATACTGCAATGTTTATTGGCGAAGGCGAGCGTGTTGAAATTACGCATAAAGCAACCAACCGTATGAACTTTGCAGCGGGTGCCGTACGTGCAGCAGCTTGGGTCGTTGGTCGTGATGCACGTAAATATGACATGAAGGATGTACTTGGTTTTAACGATATTCAAGTATAAATTTTCGTCAAAATCCTATATAAAAATAACTTAAAACTAAAATAAGATGACAATGGAATGAAGAAATTAATATTAATGGCGTGTGCTGTAGCCTTTGCCGCTACAGCACAGTCGACCTCTGTGCAGAATGCCAAGCTCAGCATTAATAAAAATAATATTAAAGTCTGGACCTATCAGGATGAGCGTAATCCCGTTTTTCTCTATAAAGCCGAAACCACCTACAATGTCCCGATTGAGAATGCCGTTTCTCTGATTCTGGATGTTGATCATGCAGTGAAATGGGTGCCTTATATGGGTAGTATCAAGGTGCTGTCGCGTGATGATAAAAAAGGCGATTTCACCTTGTATATGGTGCTGGATTTTCCATTCCCTTTAAAAGACCGTGATCTGATTGTGCAGGGTAAAATGATTAAGGATGCCAATGGCCAGATCACCATTAAGAATAAAGCGATTCAGACCGGGTATGCTCTAAATCCGAATTATGTACGTTTGACTGATTATCAGGGAGACTGGACCTTCCAGAAACTGGCGAATAACAAGGTTAAGGTATCGACTTATGGCTATGCCAATCCTGAAGGTTCGATTCCTTTAACCTTTGTGAATATGTTTGTGCAACAGCAGCCTTATCAGATGCTGCAAAAGATGAAAACCGAACTGGCTAAACCTGTGACAACGCCTGTGTTACCTGAAGCTTTACGCTAAATAGCCAATAAAAAAAGTCCGCATCAGGCGGACTTTTTTGTGAAGGAAATTTTAAGAGCATTGCTGCGTAGTCATATCTTGCTGTGGAGCCAGTTTCATTTGAATCACGACCAGAAGCAAAGCAACAGCACTGAGCCCAGCACCGGTAAATGAAACCGCACTATAGCTAAGTCCTAGATTTAGCACACTGGCACCCGCAATTGCCCCCAAAGCATTACCGAGGTTAAAAGCACCAATATTTACTGAAGAGGCCAGTCCAGGCGCATCATAAGCCACGGACATGACTCGCATCTGTAAAGGCGGAACTACAGCAAAGGCAGCAGCACCCCAGATGATTAATGCCAGACCTGCGCCAAGAGCTGTGCTTGCCAGAATCGGGAAAAGCAGCATCATCAGCATAAGCAAGATTAAAAAGCCGATCAGGGTTTTATTTAAGGATAAATCTGCAAACTTGCCACCCAGATGATTACCAATCGAGAAACCTACCCCGATCAACACCAGCATCAAAGTAATCAATGCAGGGGAAGCCTGAGTAAAACTTTGCAGACTCGGGGCAATATAAGTGTATAGGGCAAACATGGCCCCCGCACTCATCACGGTAGTCAATAAAGCTAAAACAACGGGCAGGCTGGTCAGGACTTGCAGCTCCTGCCTTACATCCGGTTTCTGACTGCTTTGGCCTTCAGGCAAGGCTTTCCATAAGGAGAACATGGTTAGTAAACCAAGCAGGGAAATACCCAGAAAAGCCATACGCCAGCCGATATGTTGTCCTATCCAGGTTGCTAGTGGCACCCCGCCAATATTGGCAATGGTCAGGCCCATAAACATCATGGCTACGGCGCTGGCCTGTTTATCTTTCGGAACGACACTGGCAGCGACAACTGAACCAATCCCGAAGAAAGCACCATGGTTCAAGCTGGTGATGATCCGTGCCCCCATCAGCCCCAGATAATTAGGCGTTAATGTCGCCAGAATATTACCAATCGTAAAAATCGCCATCAGTAAAATGAGAGACTTACGTTTAGAATAACGGCTTAACCAGAGGGTCATTAGTGGTGCACCCAACATCACCCCTAAGGCATAGGCACTGATCAGCATCCCGGCACGAGGAATCGAAATCTCTAGATCACGGGCGATTTCTGGCAGAAAACCCATTGGAGAAAATTCAGTGGTACCAATTGCAAAGGCACCAACCGCCAGTGCAAGCAAAGAAAAATTAACTTTCATGGTTTCTGTTTAATCCCAGATAGGCGCAAGCTGGTCCGGATCAACCTCGCGGCCATTGCGCTCCAAGGTGCTGATCAAAGCCATTTCTTCTTGAGACAGTTGTATCTCCTGCGCTGCCAGATTGGCAAGCAGATGTTCACGTTTGGTTGAAGAAGGAATCACAGCAAAACCTTTTTGCAAGGCCCAAGCCAGTGCAATTTGTGCAGTCGAAGCCTGATGCTGTGCAGCAATTCCTTGCAGGATGGGATCATTCAGCACTTTGCCATAAGCCAGTGTCATATAAGAAGTGACATCAATCTTCTGAGATTGTAGGAAACTGACCAGACGCTGATTTTGCAGATAAGGACTGAGTTCAATCTGGTTGGTTACGATATGCTCTAGACCAATCGTATCAATGGCTTGTTGGGTCAGCTCAATATTGAAATTGGACACACCGATATGCTCAGTCAGACCTTGCTGTTTGGCTTCTAATAAAGTCTGCATCAGCTCAGGAATTTGAACGCCTAAACGAGGTGCAGGCCAGTGAATGAGCGTTAGATTGACTGCATCGGTACGTAGTTTATGCAGGCTTTCTTTGAGGCTTGGAATTAATTTGTCTGGTGCGTAATGATCTGTCCAGATTTTGGTGGTAATGAATAGCTCGTTACGATTAACTTGGCTTTCTGCAATAGCCTGACCCACTTCCGCTTCATTGGCATAAATCTGTGCCGTATCTACGGCGCGATAACCGACTTCCAGGGCTGTTTTGACTGAATCAATGACGGTCTGTCCAGACAGGCGAAAGGTACCGACACCAAATTGAGGAACAATATTCATAGCTTTAATCTTTAAGTATTTTCGATGTTGAGTATTTTGTGCTTTTTATTGTTGCGAAAAAATAGCTGAATTTGCAAAATATTATTGACCGAAAATCAATAAAAGAGTGACAAATGAAATCGACGATTGAAGAATTACAGGCTTTTGTCACTATTGTGGATAGTGGTTCTATTGTTATGGCGGCAGAGCGTTTGGGACAAACCACTTCGGGTGTCAGTCGGGCATTGCAACGTCTGGAAAATAAGTTAAATGTTACTCTTTTAGAAAGAACCACACGTAAGCTGAAACTGACTCAAGAAGGCCAGCTATTTCTAGAAAAGGCGCGCAAAATTCTCAATGATCTGGCAGAAGCTGAA
The DNA here is from genome assembly GCF_013417275.1 of Acinetobacter sp. YH16038. NCBI lineage: Bacteria > Pseudomonadati > Pseudomonadota > Gammaproteobacteria > Moraxellales > Moraxellaceae > Acinetobacter > Acinetobacter sp. YH16038. The sequence continues at coordinate 6,104 of NZ_VPEG01000036.1, forward strand.
GATGCCTTACTGAAATCAGATAGTGATACTTCAGGATTGATTCGGGTCGATTCAGCGACACCTTTTGTACTGCATGTAATCGTGCCGCTAATTCAGGAGTTTATGCAGCGTTATCCCCACATCGAAATTGAACTAAATAATCATGATCAGGTGATTGATCTGCTGGAACATAAAACCGATGTCGCGATCCGCTTTGGAGAACTGCATGATTCCAGCCTGCATGCCAGATTATTATGCCGCAGTCGTTTGTATATTGTGGCCAGCCCTGAATATTTACAGCAAAAGGGCAGACCGCAATCAGTGGCAGATTTATCGGAGCACACTTTGCTGGGATTTAGTCAGCCTACGCATTTGAACACCTGGCCGATTCGGCTGGATGGCGAACCTATCATTGTAAAGCCAAAGATTAGAGCACCCAATGGGGAAACTGTCCGTCAATTAGCTTTATACGGGGTAGGTATTACCTGTCTGTCACGCTTTCTGGTCGAGGACGATTTACAGGCGGGTCGTTTGCAGGCACTATTTGAAGACCAGATTGAGCTACATTATCAAAAAATTCATGCGGTCTATTACCGTCAGGAGCATTTGCCTAAACGGGTACATCTATTTATTGAATTTCTGGCTCAGAAGCTGGCTAAATATTTATAGATATAGTCATAAAAAATCAGCCCTAACATGATGCTAGGGCAGATCTAGATTTACTGATGATTAGTAAAAATTAGAAATCGGCTTTAAGTACAATCCGGTAACGGGCTTTGCCTGAGTGCAGACGTTCAATCGCAGTATTAATTTCCGACATTGGGAATAACTCAATTTGTGGCGCAATATTTTTACGTGCCGCAAATTTTAATAATTGACGTAAAGCTGCTGGTGAACCTGTCGGCGAGCCAGTCACTGATTTAGCACCGCCAATCAGTGAACCTGCAGAAATTTGCATGGGTTCCAGTGGTAAGCCCAGCATATGTACCGTGCCATTTGGCGCTAAAGTTGATAAATAAGCCTGCCAGTCTAGTGTGACATTCACAGTACTCATTAATAGATCAAATTTACCACGGAGCGGTTTAAGCGCTGCTGGGTCGCGACTATTCACTACATGGTCTGCACCCATAGCTTTCAGCTCATCGGTTTTATCCAGATTTGAAGTAAAGGCGGTAATTTCACAACCCCATGCTTTCAGCAGCTTGATCGCCATATGTCCCAAACCGCCAATACCAATGACACCGACGTGGTGAATGGCCTGAATCTGATGTTTCAGAATCGGATCAAATACAGTAATCCCGCCACAGAGCAGGGGACCTGCACTTTCTGGGTCCAGATCTTCGGGTAAGGGAATTGCCCATTGCCAGCCAGCACGGACTTTATCTGCAAAACCGCCTGCATGACCGACGATGGTTGCAACCTGACCACCGGTACACAGCACTTGCTGGCCTGAAATACAAGGATCGCAATATTGGCAGCTTTCCGCAGTCCAGCCAATACCGACACGTTGACCTACTTTTAGGCCTTTGGATTCAGAACCCAGTTGCGTAATGGTGCCGATGACTTCATGTCCGGCCACCACAGGATAGACCGAAGATCCCCAGTCATTATTGAGTACTGAAATATCAGAATGGCATAGGCCGCAGTATTCAACTTTCACTTCGACCTGATGCGGCTGAAGTTCACCTGCATCAAATTGATAAGGTTCCAGGGCGGCACCGGCAGACATTGCGGCGTAAGCGTGAATAGTATTATTGGACATAGATTCAGCTCTTATTTGAATGGGAGGATATTGTTTTAAAGTGACAGTGATTTTCATGGTCATCGACCATGCCGACTGCCTGCATAAAGGCATAACAGATCGTAGGACCGACAAACTTAAAGCCTGCTTTTTTTAAGGCTTTGGACATGGTCTGGCTTTCAATGGTTTGTGCCGGAGCCTGGCGATAATCTGCCACATCATTATTCAATCGGGGCTGCTGGGCAAAGGACCATAACCATGTGACCACATCAATCTCTTCAGATTTAAGCTGTTGCCAGGCCCGGGCATTATCGCGAATTGCAGTCAGTTTACCAATATGCCGGATTAGACTAGCATCTTGCAGTTTTGCGGTGAGTTGCTCATCTGTAAAAGAAGCAATCGTTTCAATAGAATATTGAAAGAAATGTTTGCGATAAGATTCACGTTTTCTGAGTACGGTAATCCAGGCTAAACCGGCCTGCTGACCTTCCAGACACAGCATTTCAAACAGGCGTTTTTCATCATGCAGCGCCTGTCCCCATTCCTGATCATGGTAGGCAGTATAGAGGGGATCATTAGAGCACCAGCCACAGCGTTGGATCGTCAAGGGATGCTCCTTTTTTGATTATCTTATAATTTAAATGTCGTCCACTGATCTTGCTGATTATCCCAGTAGGACAGTTCTGCCTGCTGCAGATCACTGAACTGGATCCACATATCCTTACCACTTTTGTCGGCATAACCGGTACTGATCAGAAGCGCCTCTTCAGTAATTTCCATGATCCAGCCCTGATAGGTCTGGCCATTGAGCACGATTTTCTGTTGATTGCCTGATTCTGCAAATTCGACCAGACGGTTGATCAACGCTTCTGACATGTAAACTTCCTAAAATTAACGTAAATATGGATAAGGGTTAACGACACCACGGCCCTTACCACTTAAATAAAGACCATAGTGCAGATGTGGCGCAGTATGCCGGGCATTGCCAGTATTACCGACATAACCAATGACATCGCCCTTTTTGACATAGTCACCAACTTTCAGGCCACGCTTATGACCATCCAGATGTGCATAATAATGCCAGGCACCACCTGGACCCAGAATCCAGACTACTTTACCACCCAAATTGTTATTCCGTAAATCCGCGATCAGACCAGGCGTCGCACTACGAACCTTGGTTCCACGTGGAGCCAGAATATCAATGCCCTCATGCAAACGGCCACTACTACGCGAAGCTCCCCAAGTATCTTTCAATTCACGAGCCTGAACCCGATCTACCGGAATCGGCAGAGAAGAGGGCATACGCATATGATTCAGTTTTTTGACCAGTGCCGGATTAAGTTGAACCGCAGAAGGATGTTTCGGTGCGCTACTACACGCCACCAGAAATAACATCACCAAAGAAAGCCCGACAAACGCAAGAGAATGGCGCAAAATATTTATCCTTAAATGAGGCCAGTATGATTCTTCTTGTTCCAGACTATGTCATAAATTTACGGTAGAAATCAATTTTTTCATGGCGGTTGGAATACCTGCATTGACCGCAGTTTCCGGGTTCATCCAGAAGCCCTGTAACTCAATCGCCAGATGTTCCTGCTGATCTGCATCGACTGCAAAAACCATGGCTTCAAGCTGCCAGGTAAAATGGGTGAAACTGTGGCTGATCTGGATCTTTTGTACGAGATTTTTCAGACCCAGTTGCTGGCACAGTTGTTCAAATGTATGAGTGTCTTCAATAATTGGCAGACACCAAAGCCCGCCCCAAAGACCACTATTAGGACGTTGCTGCCATAGCCATTCATCACCTGACTGGATCAACAGCACTTGAGCTGCTTTGACCGGTACCGGCTTTTTGGCTTTTTTAAAGGGCAATTCATTTTCCAGACCCTGTTGATGTGCCTTGCAATGTTGCTGCATTGGACAATACAGGCATAAAGGCTTTTTCGGAGTACAGACGGTCGCACCGAGATCCATAATCGCCTGGGTATAGTCATGATTCCGTTCAACCGGGCAAAGCTGTTCAGCAAGCTCCCACAAGGCACGTTCATGAACCGGTTTAGACAGATCATCTTCGATCGCAAAAAACCGAGCCAGCACCCGTTTGACATTGCCATCCATGATCACGCCGTACTGACGTAAACCCAAAGACATTAAGGCTCCCGCGGTTGAGCGGCCAATGCCGGGCAGGGCGATCCATTCTTCTAGGCTCGTCGGGAAATGCCCCTGCCTTGCTACAATACCGGCTGCCTTATGCAAATTGCGGGCACGAGCATAATAGCCCAGCCCAGCCCAATAGGGTGCGACTTCATCCCAAGAAGCTGTACCTAAGTCCTGTACTGTCGGAAAACGTTGAATAAACCGCTCAAAATATTGCAGCACGGTTTTGACCTGAGTCTGCTGTAGCATGATTTCAGAGACCCAGACCTTATAGGGATCATCAGCCACTTGCCACGGCAAATCATGACGGCCATGCACATCAAACCATTCTAAAAGGGCATCTGAAAATACAAACATGAAGATAGAACAAACTGGAAAACGAGGCCTAGTATAACTGAAGAGACCCAGCTAAAAGATGAAAAGTCTGCTAAAACAGCAAGACTGAAAAAGAGTAAAAATGAATAAATGGAAGGGACAAGTGAACACTTCGAAAAGCATTCACTCGGGAAAAAAATTTAAATTCTTATTCTTCAATGCCCCAGCGTGCATCCAGCTTTAATACCTTGCCTTCATAACGTGGGATAATATGAATGTGTAAATGTTCTGATTTTTCCTGAAATACTTCGCCATCATTAAACCCGACATGAAAACCGGAAGGCTGATAGCGTAATTGCAATTCATTACGAGCCTGTTCAAGTAAGGACATCATGCTCTTACGTTCTTTATCTGTGATTTCAAAAAATGACGCCACATGACGTAATGGAGTAACTACATAATGTCCTTTGGACAGGGAGTTGGGTTCAGGTAACACGACAGCAAAATCATTTTTAGCCAGAATATCGTATTCGTCAAAATTACAGTACGGGCAGTTATTTTCAGTCATGATATTGGCTCCTTTCATTGAATTTATTTTTTTCATGTATGACCCAGCTCGATCATGAGCCGGATCAATTTATCTGTTATTAGGCGAGTTGTCGTGCTAGTAATTCATACATGGCAGCCAAACTTTGTTTCTCTGCTTCAGCATTGTAGCCCAGATCGACACCATTGGCCTTGGCGCGCTCATCCGCCAGCGGGTTACTGAATCCATGCTTGGCATTTTCAAATACAATCACATTATGCTCGACCTTAGCCGCCTGCATTTCTTCTTTAAAGCTGGCGACATCATCCAGGCTCACCATACTGTCCTTTTCGCCATGTAGGACCAGAATTTCTGCCTGTACCTGGCCTTCCTGTGCAGGTGCTTTAGGAGACAGGTTGGCATGGAAAGTAGCCACAGCTTTTAACGGTGCATTTGAGCGAGCCAGATCCAGAGCCACTTTACCACCGTAGCAGAAACCAATCGCAGCCAGTTTTTCCGGATTGACTTCATCCTGTGCCGCCAAAGTATCTAAAGCAGCTTTCGCACGGTTCACGATAGTGTCCGGATCTTCAAACGTCTGCATCATCCATTGATAGGCCTGATCAGAGTTGGTGGTTACTTTCTTGTCACCATACATATCAATTGCCAGCGCGGCATAACCATGTTCCGCCAGTTCACGGGCACGCTGTTCAGTATAGTCATTGCGGCCCCACCATTCGGGTGCCACGATAACACCGGCTACAGGTGCATCAGTTTCTGGTGCGGCAAAATAACCAATCAAAGTGCTGCCATCCTGCGCAGTATATTGAATTTCGCGGGTCTTGATTGCTGCCATGCTGAAGTCCTCTATTGTTGTTGAATATTTTGATTAAACTATAAAATAGCAAAACTGCTATGAATATACATGAAAAGCTCCAACTAATTCGTTTCTCATCAGTACAAAAAAAGAGAGGCAAATAATTTGCCTCTCTTTTTAACTTTTACAATTAAAGGAATTTTTATTTAATAATTTCCAGTAATTCGATATCAAAAATCAGGGTACTATTTGGTTCAATGATATCTCCCGAACCAATCTGTCCATAGGCCAGATCAGCGGGGATAAAGAAGCGGTATTTAGCACCGACTTTCATCAGCTGTAAGCCTTCTGTCCAGCCAGTAATCACTTGGGTGGTACGGAAATCGACTGGCTGCTGGCGGGCAATCGAACTGTCAAAAACGGTAGCATCAATCAGGCGACCTTCATAATGCACACGGACATTACTGTTAGCACTTGGTGATTTCCCTTTACCTTCTTTCAGTACCAGGTATTGCAGACCAGATTTGGTAGTTTTAACGCCTGGCTTTTTCGCATTTTCCTGCAAGAATGCTTTGCCAGCTTTGGCATTTTCTTCAGCTTTCTGTTTCAGCACAATCAGTTCTTTGGCATCACTTTGACGTTTATACTGAGTCAGCACTTGGGTCATTTCTTCATCGCTTAAACTGGATTTTTGTCCAGCAGCGGCTGTCTTTAAGCCCTGGCTAAATGCATCTAAATCAAGATCCTTTAAAGTGTCTGCATTACTGCGACCCATCAGATAACCAAAGCTGTAACCAATCTTCTCAGCTTCACTACTTGTATTATTGATCTCTTTAGCAAAAAGGCTGCCTGAACTGAGCAGCAAAACCATTAAACTGATTTGTATTTTCATTATCAATTCTCAAAAATAAAGGAGAGCTGGTCGCTCTCCCTATTTGTATTATTTTACTTCGATTAATTCCACATCAAAAATCAAAGTGCTATGCGGAGGAATCGTACCTGGAACGCCCTGTTCACCATAACCCAGATTTGACGGAATATATAGAGTTGCCTTACCGCCTTCTTTCATCAGCTGCAGACCTTCAGTCCAGCCTGGAATGACCTGATTTAATGGAAACTCAATCGGTTCACCGCGTTCTACTGAACTGTCAAATACAGTGCCATCTACCAGTTTACCGGTGTAATGTACTTTCACAATTGAAGAAGCTTTTGGCTGTTTACCTGTACCTTCTTTCGTGACTTGGTACTGTAAGCCGGAAGCAGTTGTTTTAATACCTGCTTTTTTCGCATTTTCAGTCAGGAAAGTATCACTTGAAGCTTGAGCCTGTTTTGCACTATCAAGCTGCTTTTGTTGCATTTCTTTCTGGAACTGCTCATAAGCTGCCTGTAATTCTTCTTCCGTATAGGCAGGTGCAGAACGCGCATGTCCTTCACGTACACCGGTCACAAAACTGTTAATGTCCAGCTCAGGAGGAGTCTGATGCGCCACTTCATAACCGAGTGCATAGCTGATTTTAGAGACAGCAGAGGCATCTTTAGATGCTTTTGTAGTTTGAGTAGCAGGGTTTTGAGTTGCATAGTAAACAGGTACTAGCGCGGCACCGCCTAAAAGAACAGCGACGGCAATCGGTAAGGCCTTACTCATGTATTTGTCCAATCTAATGTTATCGTTGAGGTTCAGTCCATCTTAGCAGAAAATTTTAAGAAATCTTGTAGAACGGGTGGTTTTTTAGCAAGTGAATACCTGCATTTGGTACGACTCAAAAAAGAAAAAACCAGCAATGATTGCTGGTTTTTTTAGGAGCTATCAGATTAGCTGGTTTTGGCTTTCGGTTTATAACTATATGTATAATCATAGCTATAGCTGCCACCGGCTGAACGCTGGATATCGTTCAGGATCAGACCATTGACAGTACTGCCAGCCTGTTTAAAGCGGTTTACTGTAAGAGCCAGTTCCTTCATCTGGGTTTTTGCATAGCGCGCTACAACCAGATTGAGTCCGACGTATCGGGATACAATGATCGCATCCGTAACAGCCAGTACTGGTGGAGTATCAATGATAATGTGATCATAGTGCGGAATCAGTTTTTGCAACAACTCCTGGAAGCGTTCTGAATTCAGAAGCTCAGCTGGATTAGTTGCATTTTCACCACAGCTAATGACATTTAAGTTCGGCACATTGGTGGTTTGTACCACTTTATCCAAAGACACGTGTTCATTCAGATATTCAGTTAATCCATACTGGTTATCCAGATTAAAATATTTGTGTATATGACCACGGCGCAGGTCTGCATCAATGATCAGTACACGCTTATTTTTCTCTGCCATGATGACTGCCAGATTGCTGGCAACAAAAGATTTTCCAACTTTTGGTGCTGGACCTGAAATCATCATGATATTGTTTTTGGCCTGAGTCAGAGCAAAGTGGCTCGCTGTACGAATGCTTCTTAAGCTTTCAACTGCCATATCATCACTGTGTTTCAATGCCAATAAGAAAGGCATTTTTTTCTTTTTCAGTAATTTCAGGCCAGGTTTCTGAACAGTCGAATGAGCGATATTGGCATAGACTGGCAGGTCTAACTGATATTCGATCTGACTGCTATCTTTCACACCAGAACGTAGCATGTTACGGAACAACGCCACCAAGATGCCCAGAAAAATACCGAAACAGAAGGTTAAAAATAAAATCAGAGGCTGTTTCTGTTGAATCTGGTCAACTGGTTCAAGTGCGGTATCAATAATATGAACATTACCGCTTTCACCTGCTTTAGCAACACGCAGTTGCTGATAAGAATTTACCAGATTGGTGTACAGTTGCTGTTTCACTTCAACGTCACGAGACAGTTGTAAATATTGGCGTTGAATCTCTGGAATATTTTTAAGTGTTGAATTCAATTCACGAATCTTGCCATTCACTACGCGAAGTTGGGCCGTAATTTCACGCATGGCTGGATGGGCAGCTGCATACTTGGCACCTATTTCCGCCTGTCGCTGTTCAAGTAGGGCTCTTTGTGATTCTAAATTCACACTCTGATTTAAATATAATTCCGATTCTCTGGTGATATCAACAGTATTATATTTTTGGCGGAAGCGATTGAAGGCAAACTCTGCATCATCAAGCTGTTTCCTTAAATCCGGCAATTGTTCATCCAGGAAAGCCAGTGTTCGTGCAGTGTCTGTTGAACGGCGTGTAATATTATGCTGGCTGTAAACTGCTAAAATCGTATTCAGGACTTTAGTAATGTGCTGTTTATCTTGACCCTGATAGCGAAGTTGTAGAACACCGCTCAGATCACCTTTTTCTGTAATTGTATAATTGGCGAGAATAGAATCGATCGCTGAAGGCAATGAGAGCTTTTTCACCTGATAGCTGTTATCGAGATTATCTTGAGTAAAGATGGCAATTTTCCAGTCGCCCTGTACAGCTTTAGCCTCAACCGGCTGGTTTAGTGCGCCTTGAAAGACGATTTCTTCAGTCAGTGGATTGATCAGGCTAAAGCTCTGTTGTTGAAATTTCAGCAGCAAATTTTTATCCAGATAGGCTACAGGGACGTCAAACTGACGGATATCGAAGATTTTTTGACCATCTTTAAAGCGTACAGTTTCGGTCTGATATTCAGTTTGAGAAGTTCTGCCTTGAATCAAACGGTTAATAAAAGAGTCTTCAGTGCTGGCAATATGCAGATCCAGATTTAAACGGTCAATTACGGATTCGAGAATCGTACGTGATTTTAAAACCTCAATCTCGGCATTGGATGAAGACATCTGACTCACAATGCTGGATAGGCTACCAAGTAAAGCAGCTGATGAGCCTCTACTTTCTTCGACCTGGACGATTGCATCAACCTTATAGTTAATTGCTGCGGTACGTATGTAAAGCAGCACTACAATCAGGCTGAGCAAACCACATAGCAGGATGAGCTTCCATTGCGCGAGCAGGGAAAAGAACACCCCTTTTAGGTCAATCATATTATCGGTATTGTTATTTTTGTTCATAATTTTACTATCTAAAAGTTTAAAAGTGATTTTTCCAGTCGCTGATGCCATTTTGAATTAACTCAAAAAAAATGCATCAATGACTTGCTGCTCCCTGCGAGAAAGGATCCTCAATATTCTGTTTTTTATCCTCTCTTGGGATGTCGAGTCCGCTAAAGACCAGACATTCTGATTCTGATCAGAATAATGTTGTCTTTCATCTAATCTGTTTCATATCTGGTTTTCGGGCACCATGGAGTTACAGGTGAAGTCCATGGAGGAATTAAAAATAGTGTTTTTATTAGTACTAACAGTCATTATTTAGTTGATCCAGCCTTATAGATTTAATCTGAAAGTAGGGATAGATCTTATAAATAAATGTTTATTCACTAATTGATGATTAACATGTCCAAAACAGATTGCTAAAAGATTTTTAATTTTCATACTTTCACCTATCGTATAGCTGAACCAGCGACATATGAAAATGGAAGAATCTGGCTCACTACGCGTTCCCAACGGGTCAGACCAGTAGCATCAACATAGACAATATCGTTACTATTCATCTTGAACTGTTTAGCCAGACCAAAATCTCCCAGATTTTTTAGACTTAAGTGATAGATTTCAGTCATCTTGTTGTCAGAATTGCCACGCAAGACATAAATTCGACTCGGATTGGCAGAATATGGATTAATACCTTCGCTTTCACCCAGTACATCAGCGAGCGTCATGCCCTGATCACGGATAGGTAATGGTTTATTGGTGCCGGCTTCACCCATGACATAGATTTTCTGGTTTTCCCGAGGACTGATATACAGGGTGTCATTGGGTTGAATCAGTAGCTTGTGTAAGGAATACCCAGCTTTTTCCAAAGCAATTGTGTTCAGATCATAGGTCACACCTTGGCGTACGAGCTGGATTGAAGTGGAATCACCTTGTTCATTAATCCCACCGGCTAGGCCCAGCGCCGTATACACACTTACCGGCTGATCAGTCAGATAAAATTGTCCAGCTGATTTTACATTCCCTACTACTGAATAACGCTGTCCCTGATAGGAAATTACTCTCACGACCACATCTGGATTATTCAAATAAGGAATTAACAAACGTCGTACTTCCTGATTCACTTGTGGAAGGGTTTTTCCGGCTGCTTTATAACGATTGATGAATGGAAACTGGATATAACCATTCCGGTCAATCTGATAACCATTGTTATTGTCACTTGCTGTAGGAACGGCACTAATTTCAGGATAAGCCCATAGCTGGAAAGATAAAATATCTCCTGGATTCAAGCGGTAATCCTGCACCTCAGTCTGAAATAGAGGAGCATAATGACTGAGATTATGCGTTTGCGCAGACTGTACTACAGGTAATGTATCCTGAGTCAGTTTCACCAGATTGACTGGAGTTCCCAGTTCAGTTTGATAGATTCCTTCTGTCGGTAAATCATACGTTTGAAAGCCGGATGTTGCTGCACATCCAACCAGAGATAGGCTTAAGGTAAAAGTACCTAAAAGGTGTCTATAGTTCACTTGAAACCCCTTTATTTTTATATGTTCAGAATTGGTATTTATTAATAATTATTAATTTTTTTGAATTCGGTTTATGTGATTAACGTCTAAAAAATATAATAGATCACATACCTTGTCTATAGCTATTCTTAAGTCAATTTAACAAGTTTGAGCTGAAATTTAACTGTAAGATTGACGAAAATGGACGTGAAACCGTGATTAAATAAGCTATAGAGATATAGTGAATTGCTTAAGATAGCATTAGAATATTAATTGTTTCCAATTGTTATTTTTTAAATAAGTACTATTCTTCAATGATAGAAGGAATTAAGCCCTGAAATTAATATAGAAAAGTATTTTCATATAATTTTTATCTAATCTAGAGGTTTTTTAGATCATTGATTTTTCTTAATATTCAATTATATTTTGAGGAATTTTAAGATACTTTATTTTTATATTAATCAAAATAATCCGTTGTTAATTAAAATAATATTTAATTAGTTTAGGTGATTGTTAAATTAATATTAGTGGAAAATTATCTGAAAACTAAAAGCCTATATAAGATGGATTAAGTTTAAAAAAAATTATCCAGATTTTTAAAATGTAACTACATTTGATGATTAGCTGTTCTATGGGTAGTTTGTGTAATAAAATTAATATATCTTATAGACAAATCAATAAAAACAGATATGCCTAGATGGCATTAACACATTAAAAATAATTTGTGAAAAGTAAAATAAAAAATATTAAAGGATACTCAAAATGGTGATGAATATATTGGTAACCGGTGGGGCCGGTTTTATTGGATCTGCCGTCATTCGGCATCTCATTAACGAGACTGAACATCATGTATTAAATGTTGATAAGTTAACTTATGCAGGTAATCTGGAGTCACTTATTTCTGTATCGGATCATCCCCGTTATCAATTTGCGCAAACTGATATTTGCGACCATGTATTTTTAACCCGATTATTCTCAGAGTTTCAACCAGATATCGTCATGCATCTGGCTGCAGAGTCTCATGTAGACCGTTCGATTGATGGTCCGGCAGAATTTATTAATACAAACATTGTGGGAACTTACACTTTATTAGAAGTAGCCCGAAAGTATTGGCAAAATCTATCTACGATTAAAAAGTCTAGATTCAAATTCCATCATATTTCAACGGATGAAGTATATGGAGACTTAGAAGGTACAACAGACTTATTTACTGAAACTACGCCTTATTTACCAAGCTCACCTTATTCAGCAAGTAAAGCCAGTTCGGATCATTTGGTTCGGGCCTGGCATAGAACCTACGGTTTGCCAGTCGTAATCACGAACTGTTCAAATAATTATGGTCCTTATCACTTTCCTGAAAAATTGATTCCTTTAATGATCTTAAATGCCCTGGATGGTAAGTCATTGCCGGTTTATGGCAATGGTCAACAGATCCGGGACTGGCTTTTTGTAGAAGATCATGCGCGTGCTTTATATCAGGTTGCAACCGAAGGCATCGTGGGAGAAACCTACAATATCGGGGGGCATAATGAAAAACAGAATATTGAGGTGGTTAAAACCATCTGCAAAATTCTGGATGAGCTCAAGCCTCGTCTGGAGGGAAAAACTTATACAAGCCTCATTACTTTTGTTAACGATCGGCCAGGTCATGATTTACGTTATGCGATTGATGCTTCAAAAATCGAGCGCGAACTGGGTTGGAAGCCACAAGAGTCCTTTGAAACAGGTATCCGGAAAACGGTGCAATGGTATCTGAATAATCTGGAATGGTGTCAGCGTGTTCAGGATGGTTCTTATCAGCGTGAACGTTTAGGGGAGGCAGTATAATGTTAAGAACGACAAAAGGGATTATCTTGGCGGGCGGTTCAGGTACGCGTTTGCATCCTATTACCAAAGGAATTTCAAAGCAGTTACTTCCAATTTATGACAAACCAATGGTTTATTACCCCTTATCGGTATTAATGTTGGCCGGTATTCGTGAAGTCCTAGTGATTAGTACACCAGAAGATATTGAGGGGTTTAAGCGCTTATTAGGGGATGGTTCGCAATTTGGCATGGAGCTGAGTTATGCGATCCAGCCTCGTCCTGATGGTCTGGCACAAGCCTTTATCCTGGGTGAAAAATTTATCGGTCAAAGCAATGTATGTCTGGTACTAGGCGATAATATTTTTTATGGCCAAGGTTTTACACCGATGTTACGTCAGGCCGCAGCACGACAAAAAGGTGCAACAGTATTTGGCTATCAGGTGAAAGATCCTGAACGCTTTGGTGTCGTAGAGTTCGATGAACAGCAACGGGTAATTTCAATTGAAGAAAAGCCCCAAAATCCAAAATCTAACTTTGCGGTGACAGGTTTATATTTTTATGACAATGATGTCATCCAGATTGCCAAACAGGTCAAACCCTCAGAACGGGGTGAGCTGGAAATTACCTCAATTAACCAGGCTTATCTGGAACGTGGTGACCTAAATGTTGAACTTCTGGGACGTGGATTTGCCTGGTTAGATACAGGTACCCAGGGTAGTTTGCTTGAAGCGGCTCAATTTGTTGAAACCCTGGAAAGACGTCAAGGTTATAAAGTTGCTTGTCTAGAAGAAATCGCCTTGAACAATGGCTGGTTGAGTAAAGAGCAAGTTTTAGCGATTGGTCATACCATGCATAAGAATGGCTACGGCCAATATCTGATTTCTTTGGTGGGGTAATGAGCATGAACTTAATTAAGTGGATTGAATTACCTAACCTGGGAGATCACCGCGGCAGTCTGGTCGTCGCAGAAGCCAATCGGAATATACCCTTCAGTATACAGCGACTTTATTATATTGCTGGCGCTCAACCTGATGTTCCACGCGGATTCCATGCACACAAGCAACTTCGACAGATTGCTTTTGGAATTCAAGGTAGCTGTAAAATGCTGATGGATAATGGCAGAGAAAAACAGGAAGTTTTAATTGCTCAATCTAATAAGGGATTATTGATCCCCCCTATGGTTTGGCATGAGATGCATGATTTTTCAGAAGATTGCATCCTATTGGTACTGGCAAGTGATTACTATGATGAAAGTGATTACATTCGTAATTACGACCAGTTCCTAAAAGAAGTAGATCAGACTTTGATTGAGCAGATCACTAAATAATAAAATTAATTCATTAGAATGAAGGCCTTGCAAAAGAAGAAGCTTCAGAAGATAGAATTGTAAAAATAATAATAAATATTAAGGAGATATATGACGTGATTAAGCCGCTTACATCATTGCGTATGTTTTTCGCACTTTTTGTTTTTCTGAGTCATTTGGCTTTTCTAAAAGAAACCAATTATGCCAATATTTTTAATGGTATTTTTGACGAAGGCTTTTTAGGAGTCAGCTTTTTCTTCATTTTGAGTGGATTTATCTTAGCCTACAATTATAAAGAAAAGTTTTTAATCGGAAATATTTCAAAAAGAGAATTTTATATTTCTCGTTTAGCCAGAATATATCCCGTACATATTGCCACAACAGCACTGGTATTTTTATTAACTTTTGCTCAGTCTGGCAAGGGTTGGGAATATTTAATACAGCATGTTTTTCTGATACAAAGCTTTTTTACTTCAGAAGAGATCCATTTCTCATTGAATTCTCCTTCCTGGAGCATCTCGGATGAAATGTTCTTCTACCTGCTGTTTCCATTTGCATTTTTGATTTCTGAAAAAATCAGAAGTTATATTTTTATATTCTATCTTATAGGTATTTTGATTCTAAATATTCAGCTTGATAAAAATCAGGATCATTATTGGTTATATATTTCACCATATGTGCGTTTTTCTGACTTTTTGTTGGGTATTATCCTGTTTGATATTTTTGAAAAATTAAAAGTGGGCTATTCCAAAATTAAGCAACCTGTAGTTATATTTGAATTAGGAGCTATTTTACTTTTTATTTTATTCTTTGTATTTCATAATAAAATAGATATAAGTTACAGGTATTCAATTTACTATTGGTTGCCTATGGCAGCAATTATTTTAATTTTTGCACTGTCTCATGTTATTCAGAAAAAAAGTATAATTACCCAGTTTTTGTCAAATAAATACATGGTGTTAGCAGGGGAAATCAGTTTTTCTTTTTACTTGCTGCATGTTCTGGAAATACAGGTTTTAAATTATATAAGAAAAATATTTTCATTGAATATGGACTTAATGCTGTTTTCCTTTTTTATATTTATTGTCACTCTAATTGCTAGCTTTTTAATGTATAGGTTTATAGAAAAACCACTAAATAAGAAAGTAAAACAATTTTTATTGGAGCCAAGCTTTAAATCTAAAGGCTATGAACTGAATAAATAGGATTGTATTTAAATACTATAGATATATTAATTTTAATTAATATGAGATTAAAAAATAAATATAAATTTTTATATGAGATTGATAAAAATGATTCCTTTTCTTGATCTGAAAGCAATAAATACTCAATACCGTGATCAACTGATTGCAGCTTGCACTCAGGTAATTGACTCTGGTTGGTATATCTGTGGCAAAGAATTAGAAGAATTTGAGCATAATTTTGCAAATTATTGTGGAACACGATATGCCATAGGTGTTGCTAATGGCTTGGATGCTCTTATTTTAACGCTACGCGCATGGAAAGAATTAGGAAAACTCAATGAAGGAGATGAGGTCATTGTCCCTTCAAATACCTATATTGCAAGTATCTTAGCAATTTCACAGAATAATCTGAAACCGGTACTGGTTGAACCGGATATAACGACTTTTAATATTGATACCAAGAAAATTGAGACAGCCATAACTCCAAAAACAAAGGTAATTTTGCCTGTGCATTTATATGGACAGCTCGCTGCAATGCCAGAAATTATGACCATTGCCAAAAAATATAACTTGCTGGTTTTAGAAGATTCAGCCCAAAGTCATGGTGCTGAAATAAATGGTCAAAAAGCAGGAAATTGGGGCAATGCTGCAGGTTTCAGTTTTTATCCTGGTAAAAACTTAGGCGCACTCGGTGATGGGGGAGCAATTACCACTAACGATGCTGAGTTAACGCAGATGCTTAAAGCTATACGTAATTATGGTTCACATGAAAAATATAAAAACCTGGTACCAGGTGTAAATAGTCGTCTTGATGAAATTCAGGCTGCCATCCTGAATGTGAAACTTAAATTTTTAGATCAGGAGAATCAGCATCGTCGGCATATTGCAGATCTGTATTTAAAAGAAATTCATAATCCCGCAATTGAGCTCCCGTGCAAAAATATAGACACTGAGACATATGCACAACATGTCTGGCATTTATTTGTGATCAGAACAAAATATCGGGAAAAATTACAACAATATTTAGCAGAAAACGGAGTACAGACACTCATTCATTATCCAATTCCGCCTCATCAGCAGCAGGCTTATAAGGAATGGAATGGCTTAAGTTTTCCAGTTTCAGAACAGATTCATGCTGAGGTCCTAAGCTTACCGATTGGACCCACTTTATCTATGGATGAAGCAAAGCAGGTTGTTCAGTTATGTAATGGTTTTCAGGCATAGATGAATCTATTTAGGACCAGTGTACTGAATGGTGTAGCCGTTTTGATTAAAACCATCACCATGTTTGTACTAAATAAAATTCTGGCTGTATATCTAGGACCCACTGGATATGCAGCGATCGGCCAATTCCAGAATTTTATTCAAATGGTGACGACCTTTGCTGGTAGTGCGATTAATACCGCAGTAGTTAAATATACGGCTGAATATCATGAAGATGAGACTAAACAACGAGCAGTCTGGAAAACAGCAGGAAGTATTGTTTTTCTATTTAGTTTCATTTTTGCGGTTCTCATACTTATTTTTCAAAAGCAGCTGGCATTATATATATTTCAATCACTTAAATACCAAACGATTTTTATATGGTTTGCTGTTTTTTTAATATTTTTCAATTTCAATACGCTATTTTTAGCCATATTGAATGGAAAAAAAGAAATTTTAAAGCTGGTGCTTGCAAATATTGCCGGTAGTTTATTTGCACTTGTAATCACTGGTGTTTTGGCAATCAAGCTGCAGTTATATGGGGCTTTAATTGCATTATCCATTTATCAGTCGATTGCATTTATAGTGACATTAATACTCTGTCATAGAGCAGACTGGTTTGAGTTTTCCTCCCTATTAGGAAAAATAGACCTAGGAATTACCAAAAAATTTGCTTCGTTTATTCTTATGGCACTAGTCAGTGCAATCTGTGTGCCGCTATCGCAAATGTTAATTCGGGCTTACTTAACCCAAGAATTTAGTCTGGCTTATGCGGGCTATTGGGAGGCGATGATCCGTCTAAGCACAGTATATCTTTTGCTTGTAACCACTACATTAGGCGTGTATTACTTGCCGCGCTTATCAGAACTCAATGCAATTGATGAAATTAAGAAAGAGGTCTATTTAGGCTATAAGTTTATTTTTCCACTTGCTGTTGTAGGCGGAATTTGCGTTTTCATATTACGTGATTGGATTATCAACTTATTATTTAGTCCATCTTTTGCCCCTATGCAGGATTTATTTCTTTGGCAAATGATGGGAGATGCCTTGAAGATAGGAAGCTGGATACTGGCTTATTTAATGCTCAGCAAAGCAATGACTAAACTCTATATTTGTACAGAGATTATATTTACAGTGTCTCTCATTGCTTTAACTTATATATGTACTCAAGTGTTTGGTTTCGAAGGTGTTTCTATTGCTCATCTCATAAATTATGGGCTGTATTGGATCGTAATCAGTTTATTTATATTTAAACAATTAAAATAAAGAGGGAATAATATGATGATAAGTGAACAACCCTTAGTCTCTATAGTTATACCAAGTTATAATCATGAAAGGTTTATACGTGATAGCATCAAGAGTGTCATTGACCAGTCTTATCAGAATATTGAGTTAATTATTATTGATGATGGATCTTCAGATGCTTCAGTAGAAAAAATACAAGAATTAATTCTATTATGTGAAAAACGGTTTACCCGATTTGAGTTTAGACATCGTCCAAATAAGGGCTTAAGCGCAACTCTAAATGAAGCATTAGAATGGGCACAGGGGGAATATTTTTCCTCCCTTGCTTCTGATGATATAATCTTAAAAGATAAAATAAAAATACAAACCAAATTTCTAAGCCAGAATAAGAACTGTATAGCTGTATTTGGAGGAGTATCAATTATTGATAATGATTCTAATCTTGTGAAAAATAGAGTTAAAAAAAGAAAAAGTTATACCTTCGACCAGATTTTATTGTTAGAACATGATTTGCCGGCTACTACACAACTTATTCGTACTCAAGCTTTAAAAAAAATAGGTGGCTATAATGCAGAAGTACAAATAGAAGACTGGTATATGTGGCTGCTTTTAGCGCAAGCAGGGGAGTTATGCTATCTTCCTGTGCTTTTTGCAAAATATAGGTTGCATGACAATAATATGCATAAGCAAACAACTCTTATGCACGATTCAAGAATGATGATTCTAAGTGAATATCAGAATCATATTTTATTTAATAAAGCAAAAAAGAGAGCTTTGTGGATTAATGCATTTGAATTAGGGCTATTATCTAAAAAGAAATCATTAGAAAAGATGATAAAAATTTTAAAAGAATATCCTTCAGAAATTTTAACATATGATTTTTTTAGATTTTTTTATTGGCTCTTAATCAAAAAAGATTTTTAATAATTAAAAAATTTTATATCAATAATTGTATTTTAACTATATTTAATAAAATAATTTAGTTAGTAATATAAAAATATTAATCATTTCTTTTGCTGATTCTAGGCATTAGATAATAATAAAAGGAATGGATAATGATTATTTTAAATGAAAGTAATTCAAAAAATAACATTATTTTTTTAGATGATATTAATTTAAAAGATAAAGTGGTTATATACTTTATCTTGCTGTCATTTTTCTTATCTCAGTTTTATTTTTGGTCTAGTGGGGTTCCACAATTTAGTCACCTTTTTATTATGGCGGCTATATTTTTATTATTCAGCCGTAGCTCAAAAATAACCATCGAATACTCAAGTGTAGCCTTAATCTTTGTCGCATATACAGTTTGTGTAAATTTTGCTTGGTATTTGATCGTTCTAGATCCCAGTTATATGGTTTCTACCATTTACTGGATCTTTAACTTGTTGTTTTTTTTATTATTAATGAATTTGAGTTCCTCTCAAGTTAACTTTTTTTATGAAAAAATACTGTTTCTTATTCCATTTTCCTATGCAATAGAAATTGCGATCTGGGCAAGTGGATTAGGTCGTTACAATTTTGAACCACGATACAATGGTCTTTTTAATGATCCCAATCAGATGGCATTTTGGGTTTTAACTACCTGTGCTATTTTTTTATATATTTCTGAAAGTAATTTAAAAAAGATAATCGTTTATTTTTTAGCTTTATTCTTAATTCTATTGACCATGTCAAGGTCTGCTTCAATTGGCTTCTTAATGCTGACTTTAGGATTTATATTTAGTCAAAAAGGGGATCTGAATAAAAGAATATTTGTATTTTTTGGCATATTAGTCATTTTTAGTACCCTCAGTTACTTTTTATATCATTTAGGGGCTTTTGATAGTGTGGTTCTGCGTTTTGTCGAAGGCCTGGATCAAAAAGACAGCCAGGCAGAAGGACGAGGTCTTTTTAACTTCCTTGAATATCCTCAATATTTAATTTTTGGTGCTGGCCAAGGTGCGCACTGGTTATATAACCCGAAAGGGAACGAAATTCATTCAACCTGGTTAGGTATCCTTTTTTATTATGGGATCGTCGGCATCTCTTTATTTTTAATCTTTTTATATCAAATATTTAAAAAATTATCATTTTCAAACAAGTTGATATTCTTGGGGCCGATGCTATATGGGTTTACAACTTATAGCGCAAGAACACTGATTTTTTGGTTTTTATTGGCCGCTTTTTTACTATTTTCAAATAATAATAAGGAAGAATAAATATGTATATTTCTATAGGAATACCATTTTTTAATGCTGAAAAATATTTAGAAGATGCGATTAAATCGGTATTAGCGCAAACTTTTCAAAATTGGGAATTAATTCTGGTAGATGATGGGTCAACAGACCGATCTTTAGAGATTGCCCGCTCATTTAATGATCCGAGAATCCGTATCATAGCTGATGGGCATAATAGAAGATTACCCTACCGCTTAAATCAGATTATCAATGAAGCAAAGTATGATTTTATTGCACGTATGGATGCCGATGATTTAATGGCAGTGGATCGTCTTGAAAAACAGATTAAAGTACTAAATGAAAATCCAGATATTGATGTTGTAGTCACCAGCTTATATTCAATTGGAGACAAGAATGAAATTTTAGGAAAGAGAATCTATTCTAATCATCAAATGCAGCCCAAAGAAATTTTGCAAGGTGTTACTAATATACTGCATCCTTCATTACTTGCCCGAAAGGCGTGGTGTAAAAGGAACCCTTATCAAGTCGATAATTGCTTAGCTGAAGATTATGAACTATGGCTTTCAGCTGCGATAAAAAATGATTTTAATTACGTGGTCTTACAGGAACCCTTATATTTTTATAGAGAAGTTGAAAATGTAAAAAAAGAAAAAATGATCCGTGGTTATAATACCCAGATCGGAGTAATCAAAAAATATTATAAAAATATTATATCGGATTTTGATAAAAATAAAATTATTTTAAAATTTCAGATAAAAAAAATTGTTGTAAAAGTACTAAATTTTTTGAACTTAATGCAGATACTACATAAGCGTAGAGTTACATCAGTCTCTGACTCCGATAAAAATTTTTATACTGCACAATTAGAACTTATAGGACAATTAAAACAATGATAACTAAAAAAATCGCTATTATAGGATCTACCGCTTACAACCTTTATAATTTCCGTAAAGATTTTATTTTTGCTTGTCTAGAGCATGGTCATCAAGTTTATGCTTTTGTATCGGAATATGATGATCATTGGTTAGATACAATTAAAAATCTTGGAGTAATTCCTGTAACTTATCAACTTAGTCGCGGTGGATTAAATCCATTGGCTGATTTACGCTCGACCTTTCAACTCAAAAAGAAAATAAAAGAAATCCAACCTGATATCGTATTCTCCTATTCAACAAAGCCTGTTATTTATGCAACTTTAGCTGCATATAAGACTCAGGTTCCTTATATTTATGGAATGATCGAAGGCTTAGGTTCACCTTTTACAATTCATAAACATGGCCAAAGCCTTAAAGCTAAGTTAGTTCGCATTATACAAGTTTTTTTATATAGATTATCATTTCCATATTTGGATAAAATTATTTTCTTAAATCATGAGGATCCTAAAGATCTAGTTCATCGATATAATATTTCACATAAAAAAAATGCGATTGAAGTATTAGGTCCTATTGGTCTTAATTTAAAAGATTTTAGTTATAATAAATGGAATGATCAAAAAAAAATATCTTTTATATTTATAGCCAGATTGATCGCTGAAAAAGGTATATTTGAATATTTAGAAGCTGCGAAAATTGTTAAAAAAAAATATCCTGAAGTTATATTTAAAATTATTGGTTGTTTAGATGTAGAAAATCCAACAGGTTTAAAACAGAAGGAATTAGATCGGCTAATTAAAATCGGTATTATAGAATACGATGGTTTTGTCAAAGATGTGGCTCAACGGATATGTAATAGTGCAGTATTTGTATTACCTTCATACTATCGTGAAGGTGTTCCACGTAGTATGCAAGAAGCAATGGCAGTTGGTCGACCAGTAATTACTACTGATGTTCCGGGTTGTAATGAAACAGTAGTAGAAGGAGTAACAGGTTTCATTATTCCTAAATGGAATGTAAATGCTTTAGTAGAAAAAATGACTTATTTTATAGAACATCCTGAACAGGTAAATAAAATGGGATACCAAGGATTCCTTTATGCTAAAAAAAATTTTAATGCTGATCATATAAACCATAGACTATTACAAATGATGGGTATTAATAGGCTTTAAAAAATAATAACTGGGATATAGATATGGGTATTATAATGAAAGAAGACTTAGGTTTTCAAATATATAAATATGAAGCTTCTGACAAAACTATATGGAATGAGTTTTTATTAAAATGTAAAAATTATCATTTTATGTTTAATCGCGACTTTATGGAATATCATGCTGATCGATTTGAGGATCTCTCACTAATATTTAAAAATGAAAAAGGGAAAATTGTAGCCTTATTGCCTGGAAATATTAAAGATAATATTTTTTATAGTCATCAAGGTTTAACTTTTGGCGGTTTTTTAATTACTAGAGATATTCATGCAGCTGACATGCTAGAATTATTTAATTTATTAAAAATTTATTTAAAACAAAAAAATATTGATAAGATTATATATAAATGCATTCCTGTTATTTATCATAATTATCCTGCTCAAGAAGACTTGTACGCTTTATTTCGAAATGATGCCAAGCTTTACCGACGAGATATTAGTGTTTCTATTGCTCTAAATGAAGAATATTCATACTCAGAAAGTAAAAGAAGATCAGTCAATAAGCTCAAAAAAAATGGGATCAGCTGTGAGGAAGTAGAACAGCCTAGTATGGTTTGGGGAGTAATCCGAGAAGTACTCCATCAGCATCATAACCAACAACCTGTACATAATGAAGATGAAATAGATTTATTAAAAAGTCGTTTCCCTAATAATATAAGAGCATATAAATGTTGTCTTGATGGAAATATTGTGGCAGGAGCAGTGACTTTTGAAACTGAAAGAGTAGTTCATACTCAATATTTGGCTAGTAATGATAAAGGTAGAGAGAAAAAGGTATTAGATTATCTCATTGATCATTTAATAGAAAAAAGTAAGAAAAATGCCAAAATATTTGATTTCGGTACTTCTAATGAAAATGAAGGGAAATACTTAAACATTGGATTGATTGATCAAAAAGAAAGATTTGGTGCACGTGGTATTGTGCATGATTATTATAGTATAGATTTATGATCACCTAATTTTAACTTGAATTATTCCACCTCATTATTATTAGAGGTGGATTTCTAGTTTTCTTAAATTTTTTTATTTTATCTGGTTTTATATATTTAAGACGGTCTCAATAGAATAAAAATAACGTTATCTTGATTGTATAATTAATTAGAAATATATTTAATTATAAGCTTAAAATAGTATTTTATTGTGATATAAGACTCATTATTTATAAATAAATTACATTTTGTCACATTTTATTTAGTGTGAGATCTGCTATATTTTAAAAAATTATTTACCTTAATAATGAAATATATTTCATTATTAGCTGATCTAGTGTAATTATAAATTATTTATTTTAATTTAATATAAGTGGCTAATATTTATAGAAAAAATATAAAATTAAGTTTTTTATTAGGTGAAATTTAACTAAATTTAGTTAAATATATATTTTAATAAAAATAATAATAATATTTCTAAAAAACTAAAATATGAAATTGGCTAACAATAGTCTCTCTACTTTAATAAAAATACAATTGATATGATGCGTAGATAGACATAGTGAGGTGTTTATTAATGGATCTACAACAAGAAAAAAATAAGATCGAAAACTTTGTAAAAAGCTCTATTACAACACGTAAATCGTTATTTATTGAAAAAGATAATATTTTCTTAAAAAAAAATCTTGTAGAAAAAGAAGGGTATAAGAACCAAATCATTCAATTTTCTCCACGGATAAATAAAGTGGCTAAGCTAGAGAAAAAAAAATCCTGGTATTATCGGGGGAAGAAAGATCTAATTTTAAAAAATGCCTTAACATCTTACCCTCATCTATATTCTAGTGCTGACCTTTTTAGGAGTGATATAAAAGTTGTTAAGCGATTAATCGATATTATTATTTCTCTTACTGCTATATTTATATTGTTGCCAGTTTTTATTGTCATTGCTTATAAAGTACGTAGAAATCTAGGCTCACCAATTTTCTTCTATCAAGAACGACCTGGTAAAAATGGAAAGCTCTTTAAAATGATTAAGTTTCGGTCTATGAGAAATGCATTCGATCAGGATGGTAATCCTTTACCAGATAAATTTCGAATTACACCATTTGGTCAAAAACTTCGTTCTACAAGCTTAGATGAAATGCCTCAGCTTATTAATGTATTAAAAGGTGATATGAGTATTGTTGGGCCTAGACCTCAAATGAAAGAATTTCTAGAACATTATACGGCTGAGCAAATGCGAAGACATGAAGTAAAACCCGGCATGACAGGACTTGCCCAAGTCAGTGGACGTAATAATTTATCTTGGGAAGAAAAATTCGACTTGGACGTTCAATATGTTGAGCAAAATAGTATTTGGCTAGATTTTAAAATTATGTTTAAAACAGCTAAGGTGATGTTTAATCAAGAAGGTATTAATGCGCCAGATCAAGAAGTTGGTGCTGCACGATTTTGTAGAAAGGAGGTTACAGAGAACCATTTACGTGCAAAAGAAGTAAAATAATTTGATAAAGTTCATTTTTTACTAAAATTTTTTTTAACTTCTTCTAATTAACCCGAATCGCGGATAAAAAATTGACTTAAAAAATAAGAGGACTAGAGTCATCAGTTGAGTTACCACACAAAACTTAAAACTCTAGTCCCGATGTTTAATAGTACCGAATTATTTTGCGTAATTGATGATTTCTTTCTTAAATTTGAAGCAACCTACTGGAATTTCCTTAAACAAAGTCGTCGTTTCTCCAGAGTCCGAACCGCTCACTTGAGT